>DASVUA010000729.1:0-6328 GCA_036387295.1 Thermoanaerobaculia bacterium
TCGTTGATGTCGTTGTTTGTCGTTGCGCAGGCCGTTCAGGCATTCGCGGCCTGCGGAACCATCCCTACGCTTCCCGGCAACGGCGCAACGGTGCAGAGAGACGCGCAGACGAATTCGGTGCTCCTCAAATGGGCAACCGTCGACGGCGCAACGAGCTACGACGTCTTTTTCGGCGACATCAACGAGGGATGCACGTCCGTACGCGCAACCGTCGGTGCAACGCAGTGGGCTCCGCCGCCCAGTGACATCGTCCCGGGCGGAACCTACTCGTGGCGCGTGGTCGCGAACGGCGTGGCCAACTGCCAGACCCCGCCTGCCAGCGCCTGCTCGACCTTCACCGTGGAGGCCTGCCCGAACACCGCTCCCGCGCTCGCCGCCCCCGCTCCGAACGCGCAGGTGCCGTTCGGCAGCGTCACGTTGCAGTGGGGCTCTGTTCCCAACGCCGACGGATATGAGGGCTACCTCGCGCTCGACGGAGATACGCCGTCGCTCCACTTCTCGCAGAGCGGCACGTCGAAAACCATCGTCGTCGAGCCGGGACGCACCGTCACCTGGTACATCGTCGCCCGTGCGAACGGCTGCGACGGCGTGCAGTCGGCCGTCCAGACCTTCATCACCAATTGCCCGACCGGCGCTCCGGTGCTGGCCGCTCCGAGCGAGCGCGCCACGATGCCGGAAGGCACGCCCATCACGTTCCGGTGGGCCGCGTTCCCCGGTGCGAACAGCTATGACGTCAAGGTCAACGACGGCAACGGCTGGGTCATCATCGGCGAGAACCTCACCGATACGCAGTTCACCACCACGCTCAGCCAGGGCAACTACGTGTGGGAAGTGCGCGCGAATTTCGACGGGAGCTGCGGCCCCGCGTATTCGGAGCCGCGCCAGCTGCTGATCGGCCCGAACTGCAGCGGCAACAGCGCGTCCGAGCTCCTCGAACCGGCACACAACGCGACGCTGCAGACGCCTGTGACGTTCGCCTGGACCCCGCGCGAATCGGCGCAGGGGTATGCGCTGTACGTCTACCAGTTCGGAAAGCGCACTCCCCAGCTCCTGACCGAAACGACCGACACGCGTTACGTCTCGACCGAGCTCGCCCCCGGCACGTATGAATGGTGGGTGCGGGTTCGTTACGGCAACTGCGGCGAACCGGAATCCGAGCATCGCACGATCACCATCGGCGGCGGTCCCGGCTGCCCGACCAATCCGGGCCGTCCGACTCTCGTCTCGCCCGCGAACGGGGCGACGAACCTCACCTCGCCAGTCACCTTCACCTGGAACGCGGTTCCCGACGCCACCGGCTATCGCCTCATCGCCGCCGTGGGCGGACAGGGCGAGCCGAGCGCCATCGGCTCGACCACCTCGACCTCGCTCACCGTCGCTCTCCCCGCGGGCGCCCTCGAATGGGGGGTCGAAGCGCTCTTCGGCGACGGCTGCGCCACGACGATCAGCGAAGCGCGCCGTTTGACCGTCACCGGCGGCGCCTGCACCGACACGCCGCCGCAGATTGTTTCGCCCGCGAATGGCGCCACCGTCAGCACCCAACAGGTCAACTTCGACTGGAGCCCTGTCGCCGGCGCGACGCGGTACAAGCTGTTCGTCGCCGCCGGCAATCAGGACTTTGATTTCTACGGCGAGACCGGCGACACCTCGCTCGAGCGGTTCGTGCCGGAAGGCAACGTCCGCTGGTTCGTGATCGCGATGTTCGCCTCCTGCCCCGATGTCCGCAGCGCCGTCTCGACGTTCACCGTCGCTGCCGGCGAGAGCTGCCCTGAAGCAACCCTCAACCTCATCGCGCCGGCGGACGACGCGACCGTCACGTCACCGGTGCGGCTCGCCTGGAGCGCCGTGCAGGGCGCGACGGCGTATCGCGTCTGGGTGTCGATCGATGGCAGCGCGCCGGTCGGCATTGCGCGCACCACCGCGCTCGACGCGAGCGTCACGCTTCCTGCCGGCGAGATGAACTGGTACGTCGAGGCGCTGCGCGACGGCTGCGACGCCGTCGTCTCCGACACGCGGACATTCACGATCGACAAAGGCACCGCCTGCGGCACGAGCCTGCCGCCGGTGCTCGTCTCTCCCACCGGCACGCGCGACAACCCGGCGCACGTCGACGATCGCGTGCAGCTCGATTGGAACGCCGTCGAGCGCGCGATCGGCTACCGCGTCTGGATCGGCCGCAATGGCGAGGCGTACAGCGACGTCGCGCTGACGCGCGAGACCAGCTTCGAGCTCGAGGTCCCGAAAGACGGGCTGTACGGCTGGTATGTGCAGGCGATGTTCGAAGCGTGCGATCCGGTGGTCTCGGCGCCGGCGTTCTTCCTCGTCGATGACGGCGAAGCGCGCTGCCCGACCGCCGCGCCTTCCCCCATTTCGCCTGCCGAGGGGGCCTCGAGCACGGCACCTGTCACGTTCGCGTGGACCGCGGTCGCCGAAGCCGGCAAGTACCGCGTCTATGCAGCACTTGGGAACGAAGAGCCGCGCGTCGTCGGCACCACCGACGCCACCACACTCACCGTTCCGCTCGAGCCGGGTGCCTACACCTGGAGCGTCGAAGCCGTCTTCAAAGACTGTCCGTCCACGATGTCCGCACGGGCGCACTTTGCGATTCCGCGCGCGCAGAACTGCAGCACCGTCGGCGCGCAGCTCGTCGCGCCTGCCAATGACGCGACCAACGTCGCCGCGCCGGTCGACTTTGTCTGGAGCCCTGTCAGCGGCGCGGTGAAGTACGTCCTCGTCGCGCGCGTCAACGACGGCGCACCGACCGCGCTCGCGCTCACCACCGACACGCATTTCGTCGTCGACCGAGTTCCGCCAGGTGCGATCGAATGGTGGGTCGTCACCTACTTCGCCGGCTGCGACGCCGTCGATTCCGCGCACGCCCGCTTCACCGTTGCACGTCCCGAAAACTGCGACAACCGCAGCCCGATTCTGCTCAACCCGAGCGGCGACGTGACCTCGCCGGTGCATTTCCAGTGGGCCGGCGTGCCGAAGGCCACCGGGTACCGCGTCTGGATCGCGCAGGGCGCCGGCAGCGCGAGCGTCGCCCTCTCGACCGACGAGACCGAAGCCGAACTGACGCTGACGCCCGGCACGTACGAATACTTCGTCGAAGCGCTCTTCACCACCTGCGCATCGACCGACTCGGCGCGCGGCGAGTTCACGGTCATTCCGCCGGCGGCGTGCGGCACGCCCGCGTCACCGTCGGCCCAAGTCGTCGGACAGGCGCTCGCCAACACCACCTATCGCGTGCGGTGGACTCCGGTCGCAAACGCCGCGCTGTACGAGGTTCAGGAATCGACCTCTCCCGATTTCGCGAACGCGCAGACGTTCACGATCAGCGGTACGTCGCTCCGGTTCTCGCACGACGTGGCGGGCACGCCGGTTCAGTACCTCTACCGCGTCCGCGCGATCAGCAGCTGCAACGACGAGCGCGGCTCGTACTCCGACCCGATCGGTGTCTTCGTCACTCCCGCCCGCACGAACAACGCGAGCACCGAGATTGGCGCCGAAGGAAACGTCGTGCAGAAGCTCTTCCTCCCCGGCTCGACCACACCGCTGACGTTCGTGGCGACCGTTGACAAGCCGTGGCTCACCGTCTCGCCCTCCTCCGGCACGCTGCCGGTCGAAGGCATCACGCTGAACGTCACCGCCGACCCCTCGGTTCTCAACCTCGGCACGAACACCGGCACGGTGAAGATCGAATACACCACCGCCTCCGGCAGAGCGCCGCAGACCAACGCGAGCACCGTCAGCAGCATCCCGGTCTCGATCAGCCTCGTCACCCCCGTCACGCCGAGCGGCAGCGGCACCCCGCCGCCCGACTCGCTCATCTTCCCGGTAGTCGGCCACGCGACCGGCGTCAACGATTCGCTGTTCGAATCCGACGTGCGCGTTACCAATCTCACCGCGAAGACGATGAAGTACGCGCTGAGCTTCACCCCCTCCGCCACCGAAGGGACGCAGACGTCGATCGAGAGCACGATCGAGATCGCGTCCGGCGCGACGCTCGCGCTCGATGACGTCGTCGCGAGCCTCTTCGGCGTCGGCACCAACTCCAGCGCCACCGGCATGCTCGAAGTGCGGCCGCTCACGACGACCTCCACCACCAGCAGCAGCCTCGTCTCCAAAGTCCCGCAGAGCGCGATCAAGCCGCTCAACACCGCCGGCGCGAGCCGCACGTACAACTTCACGCCGAACGGCACGTTCGGCCAGTTCATCCCCGCGATCCGCTACTCCGACTTTGTCGGCAAAGCAGCGGCGGGTGCGCCGGCCAACGTGCTGTCGCTGCAGCAGGTCGCGCAGTCGAGCGCGTTCCGTGCGAATTTCGGATTCGCGGAAGCCTCGGGACAGCCGGCCGATCTCGCCGTTCGCGTCTACCACGCGAGCGGCGCGCTGCTCGCGACGATTCCGGTGTCGCTGAAAGGACGCGAGCACCGGCAGATCAACGCCATGCTCGCGGCGAACGGCATCACCGAGCTCACCGACGGCCGCGTCGAAGTCGAAGTGGTCGGCGGCACCGGCAAAGTGACGGCGTACGTCTCCGAAGTCGACAACAAGACCAACGACCCGCTGCTCGTCTCGCCGGTGCTCAAAGGAACGATCACCGCCAATCGCTACATCGTTCCCGGCACCGCGTACATCCAGAATGCCTCGGCGTTCTGGGTTACCGACATGCGCGTCTTCAACGCCGGCGCGGCCCCCACGCCGGCCACGCTGACGTTCTATCCGCAGGGCAATCCCGCGGGCGCCATGACGCGCGAGATCGTCCTCGGCGCGGGTGAGATCAAAGTGCTCGACAACGTCATCGGCGACCTCTTCGGGCAGCCGAATGGCGCCGGCGGCATGATCGCCGTCACCACGCCCACCGCCACCACGCTCAACGCCACCGCACGCACCTACAACAAAACCGAGAACGGCACCTACGGCCAGTTCATCCAGGGCGTCACGCCGGCCGAATCGGTCGGTGCGATCGATCGCCCGCTGCAGCTCCTGCAGCTCGAGCAGTCGTCGCGCTTCCGCACCAACATCGGCGTCGCCGAGACCAGCGGCCAGCCCGTCACGATCGAAGTGACGGCCATCGGCCCCGATACGCTGACGACGCCGCATGTCCGTATCGATCTCGCGGCGAACGAGTTCCGCCAGTTCTCCCTCGGCAGCTTCGGGCTCGGCGATCTCTACAACGCACGCGTCTCGGTGAAGGTCGTCGGCGGAACCGGACGCGTCACCGCGTACGGCTCGGCCATCGATCAGAAGACGCAGGATCCCACCTACGTCCCGGCGCAGTAGCCACGGTCGAGCGTGTACGTGCTTCGTGCACGTACACGCTCGCACTCGCCGCGCCGCGCTCCGAAGCAACTGCATATAATGCGCGCCGCGCAGATTCGCAGAGCGCGAACACACCGGAGGTTTCCTTGGCAGAACAGCAATACGACGTCGTCATCATCGGCAGCGGCCCGGGCGGATATGTCGCCGGCATTCGCGCCGGTCAGCTCGGCCTGAAGGTGGCGGTGATCGAGAAAGACCCATTCATCGGCGGCACGTGCCTGCACCGTGGCTGCATCCCCACCAAATCCCTCCTCGAGAACGCCGACATCTGGGGCAAGATCCAGAAGGCGAAAGACTTCGGCATCACCGTCGGTGACGTCACGATCGACTTCTCGCAGGTCCAGAAGCGCAAGCAGGGCGTCGTCGACAACAACGCCAAAGGCATCGAGTTCCTCTTCAAGAAGAACAAGGTCGAGCGCATCACCGGCTTCGGAAAAGTCGTCGACCGCAACACCGTCGATGTCGACGGCAAGCAGATCAAGACGAAGAACATCATCCTGGCGATGGGCTCCGTCCCGAAATCGCTGCCGCACATCAAAGTCGACGGCACGCGCATCATCAACTCCGATCACATCCTGATGCTCGACCGCATCCCGCAATCGATGCTGGTCATCGGCGCCGGCGCGGTCGGATGCGAGTTCGCGTCGATCTTCTCCCGCTTCGGCACCAAGACCACGATCGTCGAAGTGATGCCGCAGCTCCTCCCGATCGAAGATGAAGAGGTGGCGAAAGAGTTCACGCGCATCTTCAAGAAGAAGGGCATCGACGTCCTCACCGACGCCAAAGTGCAGTCGTGCGAAGTCGGCGAGAACGGCGTGAAGACCACCATCGAGACCGGCAAAGGGAAGCAGCAGGTCATCGAGACGGAGATCGTCCTCTCCGCAACCGGACGCGGTCCGGTCACCGAGGGTTGCGGCCTCGAGAACATCAAGGTCGAGATGGACAAGCGCGGCTACATCACCATCGATCAGTTCATGCGCACCGGTGAAGAAGGCGTTTACGC
>DASVUA010000730.1:0-2092 GCA_036387295.1 Thermoanaerobaculia bacterium
GTGAGCTTCCCTTTTTTTTTCGCCAGGAGCGCGGCGGCGGACATGATCTGTCCCGGCTGGCAGTAGCCGCACTGCGGAACGTTTTCCGCGATCCACGCGCGCTGCAGTGGATGTTTCCCGTCCGCGGACAGTCCTTCGATGGTGGTGATCTTCTTCGCCGCCACCTCGGCGACCTGCGTCGAGCAGGAGCGAATCGGCTCACCATTCACGTGCACGGTGCAGGCTCCGCAAACGCCCATTCCGCATCCGAATTTGGTTCCGGTGAGTCCAAGCTCGTCGCGCAGAACCCAAAGCAGCGGCGTGTCAGCCGCGGAGCTGACGCTCTGCGGTTTTCCATTCACGATCATCGTTGTCGGCATGGCGAGAATGGTACGGCGGGCGCATGTGACAAGTTGTCAAATGACGTCACGAATTCTGCTCGCCTTGCTGTTCGTCGCATGCACCGCTCCGCCGCCTCTGCAGAAGAGTGCGCAGAACGATGCGCAGAAGAGCGGAAGCGCGCAACGCGCGCCCGCGCAGAGCGGGTCGCAATACGACGTGGTGATCCTCGGCGGCGAGGTGATCGACGGCACAGGCGCTGCGCGTACGCGCGCCGACGTCGGCATTCGCGGCGATTCGATCGCGGCGATCGGCGATCTGTCGAAAGCAACCGCTGCACTCACGCTGCACGCGAAGGATCATGTCGTCACTCCCGGCTTCATCGATCTCCTTGGCAATTCGCAGGCGGCGGTGCTGCTCGATCCGAAACTCGAAGGAAAAATCCGGCAGGGCGTCACGACGGAAGTGACGGGAGAAGGACATTCGCCCGGCCCGCAGAACGATGAGATGGCCGCGGAGATGGAGCGGACCAAACCGCAAGGGTGGCCGCAGGTCACCTGGCGCACGCTCGGTGAGTTCATGCGCGCCGTCGAGCAGAAAGGGAGCGCGCTCAACTTCGCGTTTTTCGTCGGCGCCGCAAATCCGCGCGAGATGGTTCTCGGCCACGCCGACCGCGCGCCGAACGCGGACGAACTGCAGCGCATGCAGGCGATCGTGAAGCAGGCCATGGACGAAGGTGCAGTCGGCCTGTCGAGCGCACTGATTTACCCGCCGGGCCGCTTCGCAACAACCGAGGAGTTGGTCGCCATGGCGCGCGTCGCGGGGTCGTACTGGACGCATCTGCGCAACGAAGCGAACGACATCGACAAGGCGCTCGACGAAGCGATCCGCATCGGCCGCGAGGCGAAAGTGCCGGTGAACGTGTTTCACCTCAAGATCGGCGGACAGGGCAACTGGGGACGCATGCCGGCGATCCTCGCGAAGATCGAAGCGGCGCAGAAGAGCGGTGTCGACATCGCGGCGAACATCTATCCATTCACCGCCACGTCGACGGACCTCACCTCGATCGTGCCGGCGTGGGCGCTCGAAGGCGGCTACGCAAAGTTCGTGGAACGGCTCCGCGATCCCGCCACCCGCACGCGCATCGGCAACGAGCTGCGCGCGGGGCGGCTGGCGAACAATGGTGCGGCGTCGATCGTGATCCGCGGCAATCCGAGCCAGCGGCTCGACGCTCTCGCGAAAGAGTTGAAGGTCGATCCGGCCGAGGCGGTGCTGCAGTTGTTCGCGAACGACACAAGATCGCCAATCGCAATCTTCTTCTCGCTGAGCGAAGAAGACATGAAGAAGGCGCTCGTGCAGCCATGGGTCGCGTTCGGCTCCGACTCTGGCGCGGTCGTCGGCGCGATGCGCTCGCGCGGCGCACATCCGCGCGCGTACGCCACATTCTCGCGCGTGCTCGCGCAGTACGTGCGCGAACAGAAACTGCTCACGCTGGAAGAAGCAGTGCGCAAAATGACGTCGCTCGCCGCCTCACGCGCCGGCCTGAAGAATCGCGGCATCCTGCGTGTCGGGATGAAAGCCGACATCGCCGTATTCAACCCGACGCTCGTGCGCGACGTCTCCACATACGAAGACCCGCACCACTTCTCCGTCGGCGTCTCGCACGTCATCGTCAACGGCAAACCGGTACTCCGCGACAACAAGATGACCGGAGAATTGCCGGGTAAAGTGTTGCGACGCGCCACGCAATGATCAGTTTGCAGTGCGGCGGCAG
>DASVUA010000731.1:0-4613 GCA_036387295.1 Thermoanaerobaculia bacterium
GGCATCGGCGATGAGGTCCGCCACCGCCGCATGGAACAATCCGCCGCCCGGCACATACGCCAGATAGCCGGGCCCCGCCGCATTGAACGACCGCGGAATCGCCTCGTCGAACAGGAAATCGAGCAGCGTTTCGAACGACGCCCCCTCCCGCGGCAACGGCTCGATCAGCGTCCGCGCATACTCGGTCGCACCTTCGGCATTCATCGCCGGCTGCAGCGGCAACGATTCAATGTGCGCCACGATCCGCTCCATCGCCGCATCGACGAGCGCACGCATTTCGGCAGCGTTGGGTTCGAGGGGGAAGTTCATTTGGCGTTGGGCGTTGGGCTTTGGCGTTGGGCGTTTGGGGTGCGTCGTGTTCGGGGCCGTAGCGTGCGGCGGAGCATCAACCTACTTCATCTGGACGCCTGTCGTTCGTGCGAAAAACCGCAAACGCCCAACGCCCAACGCCCGCGCGCGGAGCGCGCGATCACCAGATCCCACACCTCTCCCCTTCCTTCCGCACCATCTTCGAGGTCGTGCTGCAGTTCCAGGCGTCGGCGAATTCGGGCATGTTCATCACCGTCAGATTGACGCGGGCGGGGCCGGGGGCGTGCGGGTCGGTCAAGGCGCGGCGGCGGGCTTCTTCGGGAGCCATGTTCTGGCCCCAGACCTGGGCAAATCCGAGGAAGAAACGCTGCTCGGGAGTGTAGCCGTCGAGGGAAAGGCGCGGCTTGCCGGAGAGCGATTTCTGATACGCGCGAAAGGCCAGCGTCGCGCCGCCGAGATCGGCGATCGCTTCGCCGGTCACCAGCTCCCCCTGCAGGTTCAGACCTTCTTCCACACGCCACTCGCCGTATTGCGTGGCGATGCAGCGCGCGCGCGCCTGAAAATTCTCGAGATCCTTCGACGTCCACCAGTTGCGCAGATTGCCGGCCGGATCGAACTTCGCCCCCTGATCGTCGAAGCCGTGCGTCATCTCGTGGCCGATCACCGTACCGATGCCGCCGTAGTTGTACGCATCGTCGGCATTCGGGTCGTAGAACGGCGGCTGGAGGATGCCGGCGGGAAAGGTGATGTTGTTGCGGGTCGGGCTGTAGCTCGCGTTCACAGTCGTGGGAGTGAAGCCGCCCCACTCGTTCGGATCGTCCGGCTTACCGACGCGGCTCACCGCGCGGCGCACGTTGAACGCCCGCGCCGCAAAGACGTTCCCGGCGTACGAGTCGCGTCCGATCTCCACGGCCGAATAGTCGATCCACGCTTCCGGATAGCCGATGCGGCGGCGGAACGCCTCGAGTTTCGCGAGCGCGGTCTGCCTGGTCTCCGCCGACATCCAGGTGAGGTTCGGGATGTCTTCGCGCAGCGCGCCGACGAGATTGTCGATCAGCTCGTTCATCTTCGACTTTGCGTCGGGAGTGAAAGCGCGCTTCACGTACTCCTCCCCCAGCAGGTCGCCGAGGTTCTGGTCGGCCGCGCGCACGCAGCGCTGCCAGCGCGGCTGGTTCTCACGCGTGCCCGACAGGTGCGTCTGCCGGAACGCAAAATCCTGCTCGACGAACGGCGACGACAGCAGCGGCGCCGAATCGTCGATGAGCGTCCAGCGGAGATAGGCCTTCCACGATTCGAGCGGCAGCTCGGCGGCGAGGCGGTTCGCTTCGCGGATGAATTCCGGCTGCGCGACGTTGAGCGAGCGGAGGCCGGTCAAACCGAGCGTTTGCAGGTATGCCGGCCAGTCGAAGAGCGGCGCGACGGACTGCAGCTCGGAGACGGCGGTGATGTGATACGTGTTCTCCGGTTTGCGCAGATCGGCGCGCGCCATCGAAGCGCGGGCGAGCTGCGTTTCGAGCGCCATCACGCGATCCGCATCGGCGGCCGCCCTGGCGCGCGGCGCGCCGGCCAGCTCGAACATCCGGCCGAGGTGCGCGACGTACTCCTTGCGCGTGTTGCGGAACTTCTCATCGTCGCGCAGGTAGTACTCGCGATCCGGCAGTCCGAGTCCCGCCTGCGAGATCGCGGCGATGATCTGCGTCGAGTTTTTGTAGTCGTTCTGCGCGGAAAAGCGGAACACCGGATGGATGCCTTGCCGGTGCTGGCGGTGGATCTCGGCGACGAGCTCAGCGCGGCTGTCGATCGCGTCGATGCGCGCGAGGTCGGCGAGGATCGGACCGGCGCCCGCCGCTTCGATCGCCGCCTCGTTCGTGCATGCCGCCCAGAAGTCGCCGAGCTGCCGCGCGTTCGAGCCGGGTGCCGCGTCGGACTGCCGCGCGCTCGCCTCGAGGATCTCGCGCAATGTCGCACGATTCCGTTCAGCCACTTCTTCGAAGCGTCCGTACCGCGAATAGACCGCCGGCAGCGGATGCGCGACCCGCCACGACCCGTTCGCGTACTGATCGAAGTCATCACACGGCGAGACGGAGCGATCGACGCTGGCGAGATCGAACCCATGCTGCCCGATGAGCGGCATCGGCCGCGGGGCGACCACCGCCGCAGGAGGACGAGCCGTCGTGCAACCGGCGAGCAACGCCACGCTCGTGAGAAG
Organism: Thermoanaerobaculia bacterium; assembly: GCA_036387295.1. Classification (GTDB taxonomy): domain Bacteria; phylum Acidobacteriota; class Thermoanaerobaculia; order Gp7-AA8; family Gp7-AA8; genus QHVT01. Next base: position 2,519 of record DASVUA010000731.1, read on the forward strand.
AAGCTTGTTCATGGCGGTGGAGGATATCAACGGGGGGACGTTGGTGTTCGTTGCCCCGTTGCCCGTTGCCCGGGCTCGTGCTGTTGAGTGGAGCGGCGGGCTCTTAGCCCGCCGACGTTCTCGTTAGCGGCCGGCGGGCTGAGAGCCCGCCGCTCCACCAGATTTGGCGGCAACGGGCAACGGGCCACGGGCAACAACAAACAACCGGTCCGCTACCTCTCGAACGCCAACACGATCTCCAGCAGCCGTAACAGCTCCTCGAAGCGGTCCTGCGGCTTGGGGAGGACGGGGGCTTCGAAGGGGATGGCGCGTCCGGATGCGTCGCTGAGAAAGATGAGGGGGAGGTTGGGACGGGTGGTGCGCAATTCGTGGGCGATGTCCAGTGCGCGTAGATCCGGCAGGTCGAGGTCGAGAATCACGACATCGGGGGAAAGTCTACGAACGGTGGGAACAGCGAGAAAATCGGGAGGGATGAGAGAGCAGTCGAGCTCCATCAGGCGGAAGAACGTATGCAGCATTTCCGCAGCGCGCCGGTCTCCCTCAACTACGGCTACCCGCCGAGTTGTGAACATCTCGAGGTCGGGACTATGCTCGGCAGGTTGCAATGGATGCTACTGATCCTCTCCTTCGAGGTCGAACAGTTCGGAAGCCCGGACGCTCTCTCCGGAAAGCCGGCGGCACGCCGCTGCGATCGCTGCAATACAGCGCCGCGTCGGCTCCATCCGCCCCAGCCGGATGCGCAGCAGATGCTGGCGGCTGTAGCCCGACTCCCGCGCAAGGTGCGCCGGCTTGATCCCTCTGCTCTTCAAAAACGATTCGAGTCGTGTCGCCATGTGCAGTATGTTGCACTATAAAGACGAGCAGGATCGATGTCAATCCGGATCTGCTTCTTTCGCCCCCACCGGCGCAACATAGTGCGCAAGCTTCTCTCCTGCCTCGACTTGTAGCGCAGCCCACCGCGTTTGACCCGCTCGCCTGAATTGCGCATCCACAGGGGGTGGAAAAGTGTCTTCGCGTCACACCGTGTGCGAGAGTGTGCGTGCATGACGTGGTGGTAGCGGAAGTTCGGCCCCGATCTTCCGCACTCTCGCCCGCCTGTGACCGATTTCACCGAAGTGAGCTGTGTTGCGCATTCGTCAAACCAGCAGTAACGTATAAGTTCCTTACTATGCTCGGAAATACCGTACGGGAAGCTCGCATCCGCAAAGGCCTCACTCAGGCGCGCCTCGCGAAGCTCGCCGGCGTCAGCCGCCGCCATCTCGCCGCCCTCGAGAAGGGGGCCAACGTATCCGTCAACATCCTGCAGCGCGTCGCCGCGGTGCTGGAACTGACCGAGATCACCATCGGCGATCTTTCGCTCCGAGCTACCGACGACCGCCAGGTCAACGTCCCGCTCCTCACCGATACGATCCGCGAAGCGCGCGCCGAGGCCGAACGCGCCCAGGCGATCCTGGCGCGCGCCGAGAACCTCCTCGGCGTCGACAGTCCTTCGTCGCGCTTCGGCTCCGCCGAGACGAAGTTCCCGATGCTCCCGGTCCGCCGCGTCACCTCCGCCTCGCGCGCCTCCATCGGCGACATCGTGCGGGAGGGTGGCCCGGAGTGGGTCGAGCTCGAAACCTCCGGCGTGATCCGCCACGGCCAGCCGATCGACGAGGGGGTGAAAGAAGCGGTCGCCCTCCCGAAAGCGATCGTCGAAAAAGGAGAGATCGTCTTTCGCGCCCGCGGCGGCGACATGCGCGATCAAGGCATCGAGGACGGCGACCTGCTCGTCGTCGAGCTCCGCCCCCGCGGCCGCGCCTCGACCGGCGAACTGGTGATCGGCAAAATCGGCCGCCACGCCTTCGTCGGCCGCTGGTGGAGCAAGCACGGCCAGAAAGCACTCATGTCGAACGGCCTGTCAGAAGTGACCGTCGGCCGCTCGGTGCGCGCGCTGAAAGTCGTCGCGGCCATCAACCAGATCGTCCGCCTCCCGATGGAAGAACCACCCCCGGAAGGCGGAGCGGCCGGCTCTTAGCCGGCGAAGCCGGCGTTTGGTGGCTCTCCAGGCGACGCCGTTTGTTGAACGGAACGGAATTGTGGAGCGGCGGGCTTCAGC
>DASVUA010000732.1:0-2027 GCA_036387295.1 Thermoanaerobaculia bacterium
CGGGCTAAAGCCCGCCGCTCCACCAGATTTTCTGTTGATCTTTACCCGTGAATCGCCTTTTCTACGAGCGCTTTCTGCTGCTGCTCGTGGCGGTGATGGGAGCCGGTCGCGGGCGCCGCGGCGACGGGACGGCCGACGTACAGCAACTGCTGGTTCGGTCCCAGGATCGCGGCGAGGCGCTCGTGCGTCGTCGGCCACGCACCCATGTTGCGCGGCTCTTCCTGCACCCAGACGATCTCGGTCGCATTCGGATACGCCTTCAGCGCTTCGACCAGCATCGGCTGCGGGAACGGGTAGTACTGCTCGAGGCGGATGATCGCCACGTTCGCATTCGCTTTGTCGCGCGCCTGGCGGAGGTCGTAGTAGACCTTGCCGGAGGTGATGATCACCCGCTTCGTTTCCGCGCTGCGCATCACATCGAGCAGCACCGGCTCGAAGCGGCCGGTCAGCACTTCGTCGACCGTCGACACCGCCATCGGATGCCGCAGCAGCGACTTCGGATTCATGACCACCAGCGGCTTGCGCGGGTTGTTCTTCATCTGGCGCCGCAGCGCGTGAAAGTACTGCGCCGGCGTGGTCGGTGCGATGACCTGCATGTTGCCTTCGGCGCAGAGCGTGAGGAACCGCTCGAGGCGCGCCGATGAATGCTCGGGCCCCTGACCTTCATAGCCGTGCGGCAGCGAGAGCACGATGCCGCTGTGCTGTCCCCACTTTTCTTCGGCGCTGGAGATGAACTGATCGACGATCACCTGGCCGACGTTGAAGAAGTCGCCGAACTGCGCTTCCCACACCACGAGCGCGCCGGGATCGGCGACCGAGTAGCCGTACTCGAAGCCCATCACGCCGTACTCGCTGAGGAGCGAGTCGTAGACGGCAAAGTTCACTTCCGCATCAGGCTCGTTCGTCTCCTGCGACAGCGCGTTGTCGATCACGACCGGATCGGCAACCGGCGATTTGGTCTCGCGTGCGAGCGCATTCAGCGGCACGTAACGCTCGCCGGTGATCGAGTCGTAGAGGATGGCGTGACGATGCGAGAACGTGCCGCGGCCGACATCCTGGCCGCTGAGGCGCACGCGGAAGCCTTCGATGAGCAGCGAGCCGAACGCGAGCTGTTCGCCAACCGCCCAATCCATCGCGTCGTTGCCCGCCATCATCGACTTCCGTTTTGCGAGCACCGGTTTGAGCTTCGGATGCGGCGTGAAGCCTTCCGGCGTCGTGGTCATCGCCTCGGCGACGGCGTTCAGCACGTCCTGCGAGATCGCGGTGTCGGGCGACGGCTCGTTCTGGAAGCCGGTCACTTCTTCGTCGGTGTAGAGCGGATCGCGGCCAGACTGCGGCTCTTCCTGGTCGCGCGTCCGGTCGAACGCTTCCTGCAGTTTGCCCTGGTAGTGATTCAGCCACTCTTCCGCTTCGGTCGGCGAGATGTCGTTCTTGCGGAGAAGCTGTTCGGTGTAGATCTTCCGCACCGAGCGGTGCTCTTTGATCGTCTTGTACATCCGCGGCTGCGTCAGCGACGGCTCGTCGCCTTCGTTGTGGCCGTGGCGGCGGTAGCAGATCAGGTCGATCACCACGTCGCGCTGGAACTGCTGGCGGAACTCGTACGCGAGCTTCATCGCGCGAATGCACGCTTCCGGGTCGTCGCCGTTCACGTGGAAGATCGGCGCCTGCACCGTCTTTGCGACGTCGGTCGCGTACGTCGAAGAGCGCGCGGCTTCGGGATCGGTCGTGAAGCCGATCTGATTGTTGATCACGACGTGAATCGTGCCGCCGGTCTTGTAGCCTTTCAGCTGCGAGAGGTTGAGCGTTTCGGCGACGACGCCCTGGCCCGCGAACGCCGCATCGCCGTGCAGCAGGACCGGGATGACGAGCGCGCGATTCTTGTCGCCGATCAGCTTCTGCTTCGCGCGCACCATTCCTTCGACGATCGGATCGACCGCCTCGAGGTGCGACGGATTCGACGCGAGCGAGAGCTTCATCTTCTCGCCCGACGGCGCTTCGTGCGTTCCTTCCGCGCCGAGGTGGTACTT
>DASVUA010000733.1:0-5432 GCA_036387295.1 Thermoanaerobaculia bacterium
CGGGCTTTAGCCCGCCGACCATGCTCGGCGGGCTAAAGCCCGCCGCTCCACTGAACGAACACGTCCAGAGCGGTAGAGCCTTATCGCTCCGGCGTCACAGCCCGGGCAACGAGCAACGGGCAACCCGCAACCCGCATCCCATCTTAGAATCCCAACATGGCCGACCTCAACGCGCGTGCAGTCGAAGTCAACCAGCGTCTTGCGCAGCGCTATCCCGACGCGCAGTGCTCGCTCGATTTCACGAATGCGTTCGAGCTGCTCATCGCCACGATTCTTGCGGCGCAGTCGACGGATGCGCGGGTGAACATCGTCACGAAGTCGTTGTTTCGCAAGTACCCGAATCCGCGCGCGTTTGCGGAGGCTTCGCAGGTTGCGATGGAGACGGACGTGAAGCAGACCGGCTTTTTTCGCAACAAGGCGAAGGCGGTCATCGCCTGCTCGCAGGCCATCGTCGAGAAGCACGGCGGCGAAGTGCCGCGCACGATCGAAGAGCTCGTTGCGCTCCCCGGCGTGGGACGCAAAACCGCGAACGTCGTCCTCGGCAATGCCTTTCATATCCCTGCCGGCATCGTGGTCGACACGCACATGACGCGCGTCTCCGGCCGCCTCGGCCTGACCGCGAATGCCGACGCCGAGAAGATCGAGCAGGATCTCAACGCGCTCTTACCGAAGAGCGAATGGACCGCGTTCGCGCACCGCGTCATCTATCACGGCCGCGAGACCTGCATCGCGCGCCGGCCGCTCTGCGAGCAGTGCGTGCTGAACGACATCTGCCCGAGCGCCGATCTCGCGGCCGGCGCTGCGGCCGTTGCAGCGCCGAAGGTCGTCAAACGTGGGAAAGCGGCGGCTAAGGCTGATCCCGCGTCCCCGGCTTCGTCCAGGGGCCGCAGCGCGCAATCCGCCACGCCGTCTTCAAAGAGCCCTTCGCGAACCCGTACTTTGAAATCGCCGCGCGGCCGTAATTCGAGCAAGTCGGAGTGAAGCGGCAGACGACGCGCGCCCCGAGCAGCGGCGAGATGTGCACGCGGTATTCGTCGATGAGAAACACCGCGCCGCGCGCGGCGTAACCGCGTCCGTGCGGCACCATGAAGTCGTGCAGCGCGATGACGAGCGCGATGAGAATCGCGTACGTCGCGTACTTTTTCAGGCGCGTTCTGCCGCTTTTGCCTCGTCCCACAGCTTGTCCATCTCCTCGAGCTCGAGCTGATCGAGATTCTGGCCGCGCTCGCGCACGCGCGACTCCATCGCTTGAAAGCGGCTCATGAACTTGCGGTTCGTCGACTGCAGCGCTTCTTCCGCATTCACGTTCATCTTTCGCGCGATGTTGGCGATCGTGAAAAGCAGATCGCCGATCTCTTCGTGGATGTGAGTCTCGTCGCCGCTCGCTACCGCCTCGCGCAGCTCGCCGAGCTCTTCGTCCAGTTTGTCGAAGACCTCTTCGGTGCGCCGCCAGTCGAAGCCGACGCGCGATGCTTTCTCCGTGAGGCGCGACGCTTTGAGCAGCGCGGGCATCGATTGCGGCACGCCGGAAAGGACGCTCTTGTTCTCCGCCTTCCGCTCGTCCTGCTTCAGTTTCTCCCAGTTCACGAGCACCGTTTCGGCGTCGTTTGCTTCGACGTCGCCAAAGACGTGCGGATGGCGGCGCACCAGTTTGTCGTGAATGGCGGTGATCGAATCGTAGATGTCGAACGTTCCTTCTTCGCGCGTCAGCTCGCCGATGAAGACCGCCTGCAGCAGCAGGTCGCCCAGCTCTTCGGCCAGCGCGCGGCGGTCGTCCTGATCGATGGCGTCGACCACCTCGTACGCTTCCTCGATGACATAAGGCTTGAGATCCGGCAGCGTCTGCTTGCGATCCCACGGACAGCCGTTCGGCCCGCGGAGGGTGGTCATCAGTTGCACGAGCTCATCGAAGCTCCGTTTCGACATGCGCGGCATTGTAGTCGGCGGTGCTCTGGTAGCATGCCGGCGCAAGTTCATGCTCGATCAGGTACTCATCGTCGCTGCTGAAACGGCAGCGCGAATGGCGGCGGACGTCGCGCGATCGTTGCGGTTCGACCCGATCGTCGCGCGCACAGCCGAGGAGGCGATCGAGCTGCTCGACCGCGAACGGTTCCACCTCATCGCGGTGAGCGGCAGCGCGGTCGCGCAGCGTTTGCGCGCTGTCGTCGACAGCAAACAACTGACGGCGCGCGTCGTCGAGCTTCCCGATCCGCCGGACGACGAGACGGCGATCCGCAATTCTCTGGTGCGCTATCTCGCCCCTGCCTCCTCGGATCGCACGCGTTTCAGCACGGAAGAGCGGTATCGCTTTCTTTCGAGCATCCTCGAGGCTTTCACCGGCACGCTCGAGCTGCGCGAAGTGTTGCGCCGCATCGTGGCCGTCACGCGTGAAGAATTCGGCGCCGATCGCGCGTGGCTGCTGCACCCGGCGAGCGAGCAGGCGGAGTTTGCAAAGGTGGCATTCACCGTCTCCGGCGCAGACGTCGAGGCGATCGCGGACAACGAACCGGTGTCGCTGGCCGGCTCGCAGCAGCTCATCCGGCGTGCGACGGAATCGCCGCGTCCGATCGTGCTGCTGGAAGGAGATCCGGCGCTCGACGTCGAGCTGGCGAAACGCTTTCGGATCCGCTCCGCGATGATCCAGGTGCTCCGCCCCCGCGGCGAAGAGCCGTGGGCGTTCGGCCTCCATCAAGGCGACGCGCTGCGGCAATGGACCGATGAAGAGATCTCGCTGTTTGCGGAGATCGGCCGCTACGCCACGCTCGCGCTGAACAACACGCTGCTGCACAGCCGCGCCATCCGCGAGATGGCGAAAGTCAACGCGATCCTCGATCAGATTCCGGAGTCGGCCGCGATTTACGACGCCGACGGAAAGCTCGAGCGGATGAACGCCGCCGCGCAGCGCGAGCCGGCCGTGCTCTTCTCGACCGAGCCGGAAGGACGTCTGCGGACGATGCAGCATCGCTACATCGACGGCAGCCCGCTTTCCGCGAACGAATTGCCGTCGATGCGCGCGCTGCAGGGGGAGGTCGTGAAGTCCGACTACCTCGTGCGCGACCAGCGCAACGGCGACGACCGCGTCGTGAATCTGAAAGCGGCGCCCATCCGCGACGACGCTTCGCGCATCATCGGTTCGGTCGTGCTTTCGCGCGACGTCACCGACGAGCGTCAGAGCGCCGAACGGGAGTCGTGGCGCCGGCGCCGTGCCGAATGCCTCGCGAACCTCGGCCTCGAGATGGTCGCGATGACGCCGAGCTTCGACGATCTCGACGATCCCGCCGCCCGCATCGCGCAAGCCGTGGCCGGCACGGTTCGCATCTATCTCTATCACTCCACGACCGGCATGCTTTCGCTGGTCGGTTACGCCACTGTCGATCAGGAGCTCGTGCAGTACCGCGGCTTCTTCGTGCAGCGCCCGTTTCGTCCTGGCGAAGGCCTCGCCGGCACGGTGTTCCAGATCGGCCGGCCGCTGCTGTTCTATGAAGTCCGCGGCAATTCGCTGCTCGATTTTTCGCGCGATGAAGAAGAGCGCGAGGTGAAAGCGAAGCTGCGCGAGCAGAGCCTCATCGCCTATCCGATCGAATCGTGGGGCGAGCGCATCGGCGCGGTCGTGATCTCGCAGTCCGATCCGCGCCGCAACTTCGACGCCGAAGATCTCGAGTTCGCACGCGCCGTCGCCGAACGGATCGGCGCGGCCAGTCACATCCATCGCCTCACCACCATCGCGCAGGACGGACATCGTGCGGCCGAAGAGCTCGCGCGCCGCGAAGTCGATGCGCGCGTCCGCTTCGAAGGGGTGCTCGAAAGCGCGCCGATCGGCATCGCCGTCGTCTCGGCCGACGAGCTGCGCTTCGAGCTCGCCAACGCGCGCTTCATCGATTACGTCACGCAGTTCGGCCGCATCTCGCTCGACACGAAAGTCATCGGCCTCCGCGCCGCGGAAGTGCTGCCGGCCGAAGTCGAGAAGATGCTCAAGCAGGTCGCGGAATCGGGTGAGCCGCGCGTCGACGAAGAGCTGCGCGTCGGCGATCTCTACGTCAACCGCATCATCTCCGCCGCTCGCGGACGCTTCTCCGGCATCACGCAAAGCCTCACGGTGCTGGTGCAGGACGTGACCGAGCAGGTGCGCTCGCGCCGTGAGATCGAAGACCTCGCCACGATGATGCGCGAGCGCTCGGCGCGGCTCGATTCGATTCTCGGGTCGATGACCGACGGCCTCTGGGTCTACGACGCGAACGGCGCGGTGGTCGACGTGAACCAGGCCGCGGTGAACATGTTCGGCCTCGCCTCGCGTGCCGACGCGATCACGCACGGCTCGTTCGAGAGCCTGAACCTGCGCGATGCCGAAGGGCGCGCCGTGCCGCCGCACGAAATGCCGTACGCACGCGCGCTGGCGGGGCAGACGGTGCCTGATTACCTCGCCGTCGCGAAGCATTTGCTCACCGGACGCGATCTCGATCTTTCCATCGCCGCGGCGCCGATCGAGAGCGGCGGCATCGTCGGCGCGGTGCTCGTGATCCGCGACATCACGGCGCTGCAGGAGCTCGACCGGAAGAAAGACGAGTTCCTTTCCGTCGCCTCGCACGAGCTGCGCACGCCGCTCACCACGATCAAGGGATACACGCAGTTGCTCGCGCAAACGGTCAACGACCTGCAGCCCGAGGAGCGTGCGACGTACATCAACGCCGTGCTGGGCGAGATCGAACGGATGATGGGACTCATCTCCGAGCTGCTCGACGTCTCGCGCATCGAAACGAATCGTCTGCAGATTCACCCGCAGTCGATCGAATGGCTGCCGTTCATCGAAGGGCGTGTCTCGGCGTTCCGCGTTCAGCATCCGGCGCGGCTCATTCACTTCGACGTCAATGCGGCCGAGACGACCGTCGTCGCCGACCCCGACCGGATGCGGCAGGTCGTCGACAATCTCCTCTCGAACGCGCTGAAGTACTCGCCGGAAGGAAGCGACATCGACGTGCGTGTCGCCCGTGAAGACGGCCACGTCGCGACGTCCGTCACCGATCACGGTATCGGCATCCCACGCGACGAGATCCCGCAGCTTTTCGAGCGTTTCCACCGCGCCCGCAACGTCTCGAGCCGCTACTACGGCGGCCTCGGCCTCGGCCTCTACATCGCCAAAGCGATCGTCGAAGCCCACGGCGGCGAGATCACGGTGGAAAGCGAAGAAGGCTCCGGCTCGACCTTCACGATGCTCCTGCCCGTGCGCTGACACGTCGCCGCGCATGAACTCCGCGCGTACGGCGGCCGTGGCCCTCCGACGTTACGTCGCCAAGCGGTACGTCGTAGGTGGAGCGGCGGGCTCTTAGCCCGCCGATTGTTGATGACGTCGGCGGGCTCTCTCCTCGTGTCATTCCGCGCTTCAGCGCGGAATCCCCTGCAGGTGAGCAGCGGCGTTGCCCTTCGCAGGGGATCCC
>DASVUA010000734.1:0-1990 GCA_036387295.1 Thermoanaerobaculia bacterium
CGTGCGGGCGAGCGACCCTTCGCCGCCCGCGGTCGAGTATCCGGTGATTTCGCCGAGAATGCGCGCGCCTCGCCTGCGCGCATGTTCCAGTTCCTCGAGGACGAACAATGCCGCCCCCTCGGCCGGAACGAATCGCGAATCGCCGCCGAAATACCCCTCATGATCCAGCGTCGCGTACAGAAGCGGCAGGACTCCGCAATCGGCGCCGCCTGCAATCACGACGTCCGCTTCGTTGTCGCCGATCCACCGCGCCGCTTCGCCAATGGCCTGCAGTCCGGAAATCCAGTCGGTGGTGAGCGTCGAATTCGGGCCGTGCGCGGCGAGCTGGATCGCCACGTGTGCGCTGGCCATGTTCGGCAGATTGATGAGGAGCCAAAGGGGTGGCAGCTTGCGCAGGATGCGGCTGCCGAAATAGTCGATGTCGGTGACGTCGCCATCGGTCAGCGGTCCGAGGGCGCGGCCGAGATCGGTCGTCTGCATGTCGTGCGTGCTCGAGCCGATGAGGACGCCGGCGTTCGTCGCGAGCTCTTCGTCGAGGCGCGCGTCGGCGAACGCGCGACACGCCGCGGCGACCGCGAGACGCGTACGCTGATCGGCGAGCTTCAACGCTTTCGGAATGCGGAACCACGGCCGCGCATCGAAGTCGTGGCATTCGCCGGCGCGCGTTTCCCTGAACGACGACGCGTCGAACGCACGGACTGACGCCAGCGCGCTGCGGCCCGCGCGAACCGCGTCGACCGACTGCTGGAGATCGCCGAACGGCGTGACGGCTCCGCTCCCGGTGAGGACGACGCGGCGACGGGCGTTCTGCGTTGCAATCGGGACGGCGGGTGGCATTCTGGGCGGGATCGTGGCGACTGGCTCGCGGCGTGCGCGGAGGATAACGAAGTATTCTGGCGGCGACAACATGGCGGTCGGGCATCTCGGTAGTCGCGCGGTTTCCCTTCTGTTCCGTGCCGTTCCGAGGAGGTTTCGCTTTCGCGCTGCGGTCGTGCTGGGCGCGGTGACGACACCGGTCGTGCGGCATCATCCGTTCGTCCGCAACCGCCTGCGCACGCGTGTCGAGACGGCGCGGGAGATCGTCACCTTTCACCTGCTCGAAGCGCTGACGCATCATGGCGTCGCCTTCGATCCGCGCTTGCGGACCGCCGGCCTCGAAGACTTCGAAGCCGCGCTCGCGCAGGAGCGAGGGCTGCTCATCGTGGGCCTGCATTCGATGCTCTCGATGCTCGCGCTACGCGCGCTGCGCGACATGGGAAAAGAGGCGACGGTGATCGCTCCGAATCCGGTGCTGATTCCCGGCACCGCGGTCGTGGCCCGAACGATTGCGCCGTCGTTCACCTACCTGCTCGAAGTCCGCCGCGCCCTGCGCGAAAACGAAATCGTCGTCGCAATGGTCGATCGCGCCCGGCGCCCGAGCCGCACTACGATGGCCGTGCCGACCGCACAAGGCCCCATCCTCATCGTCGACGCCCTCATGCAGCTCGCCACCCGCACCGGAACCCCCATCCTCTTTTCCGCCACGCGCCTCCGCGGCCGCGAGTTCGTCATCACCCACCGCGCCCCTTCGCCCGAACAATCACAATCCCCCGAAGCCGTGACCGCCGCCTTCATCACCTTCCTCCAAGACCACGTAGCCGCCCTGACAGAGGACGCGTGAAATGGGGTAGGTCGCCGTCAACGGCGGCTCGCGATGAATGGGCTCGCATTCGTCTGCCTGTGTGTGTCATCCCGAGCGAAGTCGAGGGATCCCCTGCGGATGCACGACGGCCGCGCTGTCGGCAGGGGATTCCTCGCTTCGCTCGGAATGACACGCGTGCGAAACGCCCCCACGTGTCATCCTGAGCCCCGCAGCGGGCGAAGGACCTTCTCCGTTGCAAACCGGAAGGTCCTTCGCCGTCTACGCGGCTCAGGATGACCCCTCGCTCTTTCTTCGGAAGCCGGCGATACCTGTGGAGCGGCGGGCTCTTAGCCCGCCGGAGTGTTCATT
>DASVUA010000735.1:0-4914 GCA_036387295.1 Thermoanaerobaculia bacterium
ACCTTCAACACCTCCCACGCCGTTCCGTTCCAGATGAACGTCGCGGTGGCTTCATTCGTCTCGGCGAAACGGTCGTGTTCGAGGCCGCTGGTGAGCGAGGCGCCGACTTCGTTCGGGATCCATTTCCAGGAGAACTCGGCCACCGGCTGACCATCCTCGGCGGGACGGACGGCGATGACGTTGCCCATCTCTTTCTTCGCCAGCGGCACGACGTCGAGCAGCCCGTTCGGACGGAGGAGAAAGCGTTTGTCGTTGCGCGATTTCTCGTTCAGCATCACGTCGCCCGTCGGATCGATCGACACCCATCCCGCGGCCGCGAGCTGCTTGACCACCTGACGCGCCGGCTCACTCATCGCCGCTCCCGAAACCGGAATCGACACCGCGGCGTTCGTGAACTCGTGATCGCCGAACGCCTGCGACTGCGCGATCAGCTCACGCGCCTGCTGCGCACTCGGCGCCGGAGGCGTCTTCGCCTGCTCGGCCGCCGTCGTAGTCGGCGGAGCAGGCTCGTTCGAACAAGCGACAAAGAAAAGCAGGGCAAACAATGTGCGACGCATGAGACGAGCGTAGCACCGGTGCAGGGGGAGTGTGTTGTGGGTTGTTGGTGGTTGTTCGTTGCCCGTTGCCCGTTGCCCGTTGCCCGTTGCCCGTGCCTGGCTGGCGTGCGGGCGGGCTCTCTCTGTCCCTGACGTGTCATCCCGCGCTTCAGCGCGGGATCCCCTCCCGATGAGCAACACCGCCTCGAATCGGAAGGGGATTCCGCGCCAAGGCGCGGAATGACACGACGTCGGCAACACCCGCGCATCCCGCCACACAGCCCGGGCAACGGGCAACCGGCAACCGGCAACCGGCACGCGCAACCCACACCTCACCCCCGCAACGCCCGCACTTCCTCCGCGGTCAGCGGGCGCGTTTTCCCTGGTTCCAGGTCGTTGTCGCGCACTTTGCCGATGGCGATGCGGGCGAGTTTCACTACTTTCGCGTCGAGCGCTTCCACCATTCTTCGCACCTGCCGGTTGCGTCCCTCGGTGATGGTGATCTCGAACGCGGCGGGGCCGATGCGGTTCACGATGGCGGGGCGCGTCGGGCCGTCGCGCAGTTCGAGGCCGTTGCGCAGATGATCGAGCTGCTCGTCCGACAACGGCTTCGACGCTTTCACGCGATACGTCTTCGGCACGTGATAGTCGGGATTCGTGAGCCGCTCGGCGAACGCGGTGTCGTTCGTCAGGATCAGCAGGCCGCTCGTGTCGAGATCGAGCCGGCCGACCGGAAAGAGATAGCGCTCGCGATCCGGGAGCAGGTCGTAGATCGTCTTCCGTCCTTCCGGATCGCGGTACGTCGTGAGGTAGCCCGCCGGCTTGTGCAGCAGGAGATACGTCGTCTCCGCGCGCTCGAGCGGCTTGTCGTCGAACGTGATCTCGTCGCGCTCGAGGTCGACCCAGCGATTCGGATCGCCTTCCACACGCCCGTTCACCTTCACGCGGCCCGCGCCGATCCAGCGGCGCGCCTCGCTGCGCGAACCGATTCCTGCCTTCGACAACACGCGCTCCAGCGTCTTCAGCGGACGATCGCCGGGCGGTGGTGCTTGAACGGATTTCACGGGTCGCGGCGGGCGCACGCGCGCAGCATAACGGCTCGCGGCGACGGTCGTTACGGCGTGATGCGCAGATCGACGCGCTCGCCGATCTTCATCCGCTCGACGTGCCCGTCGCCTTGCGCGACCCACACTTCGTGCACGTCGCCGTTGTTCGCGTTCGTGAAGCGATAGCGGTTGGTCGTCCCTTCCGTTCCGGCCAGCTGCGCCGATCCTTCTTTCTTCTGCGGATCGATCGCAAGCGTCACGCGCTGATAGACGCGATTGCCGTACGCCGGCGCCGCCGCGGCGCTCCAGCTGCCGCCGTTGCGGCGCTCCCAGGTGATGCCGCGGGGGCCGGAGCTCGCGCGCCACTCTTCGCCGTTCGCACGCATCTCCACCGCTTCCGCGCCGACCGTTTTGCGCGTCATCCGTCCTTCCGCATGCACGCCGGCGTCGTCGAGCACGAAGCGGAATCCGGAGGTCGAGCGGAACCAGTTCATCGCGTCGTCATACGAGCCGTTCGACGTGGTCGTCGTTGCCGGAATCGGCGCCGTTGCCGTTGCGGTGACGCTCGGCGCAGGCGCTGCTGGTGCGGCCGTTTGCGGCGGCGCGGGCGACTCCTTCGAGCATGCCGCGATCAAAAGCAGAAAAAGAATCAAACGTTCACATCGCATGGGAGGAGTGCAATGCTAACCTCTCGTCGAGGCCAATATGCGGACCAATTCCTGGTGGTGGGTGGTGGGTGGTGCAGCGCTCGGCTGCATCGCATTCGGCGCAGTCAGACTCCCGTTGTGGAACGGCACCGAAGTGCAGCAGGCCGCGATGTTCGTTCCTCCGCACAAACCTGCAAAGGTGCCGCTCTTCGTCCCCGACTTTCCGGCCGAAGAACTGACGCGCCCCGAGCCATCGCGTGAAGTGCCGACGCTCGTGCAGGTCTCGCAGAAAAAAATCGACAACCGCATCGACGTGCTGGCGCGCGAGATGGCGGAGATGTGGACGCGCAATCCGGAAGAGCTGGTCGTCGTGATCGACGATGCGGCGCGCTCGATGCCGAGCGCTCCCTCGGTCACGCTGCTCCTCGCCATCGCGCACGCCGAGACGAACGGCAAGATCCTCGACGTCTCCGAAGCAGGCGCGGTCGGGCTCGCGCAGGCGACGCCTGTCGCGTACGGCCAAGAAAAGCTCGGCGGAAAGCTGTTCGTCACGCGCGACTACCTCATCGGCTCGCGCGCCTACATCATGAAAAAGCCTCTCGGCGACGCCGACACGATCGCCTCGATGATCGTCGACAAAGACACGCCCGCCGTGCGCAAAAAAGCGTTGCGCCTGCTCGCCTCGGCGAAAGAGCTGCGCCGCGAAGGCATCGACGAGCTCGATCTCCTCTCGCCCTTCGCCGCGAAGAAGTACTTCACCGCCATCGAGCAGATGGACGCGCACAACAAAGCCACGCTCAACAAGCTGGGCAAGCTGATCGCGAACGGCTCGCGCGCCGAACTGCGCGAGTTCCGCAACGAAACACGCAAAGAGTACCGCGCACTCAAGGCGACGCAGCTCGCGTCGTGGACGCAGTATCAGAAGGCGCTCATCGCCAAGCGCGACCGGATGCTCGAAGAGCACTTCGGCGTCGACGCCGACGTCGTGAAGCGGACGATGGCCTACGAAGCGAGCGAGTACCTCGGGGAGCATCTCGACGATCGTTTCTCCGCGAAGAGCATGGCGCGCTTCCTGGTGCGCCATCTCGACCGCAAAGGGGACGAAGCGCGGAAACTCGGCGCGAAAGGCGAACGCGAAATCGAAGCGATGACCGCCGCGCTCTACAACGGCGGCTCGCACAACGTGAAGCGGATGCTCGCGGGCCTCATTCGCACGCTTCCCGAGACCGAAAAGTACATGCAGAAAGTGCCCGCCACCCGCCGCCGGCTCGACAGCGTCATCTCCGGCGCGGCGCTCGGCGAACACGGCGTCCGCACGCTGCGCTGATCTCGTTGCCTCGCGTGAGACGTGCTACGTCCGTAGCACGTCGTTCGTCTTTCCCGTGATCAGCCGCGCACCGCGCTGGTAGGTGAGATACGCCCACGCCCACTGCGTGATCACGAGGAAGCGGTTGCGGAAGCCGATCAGGAAGAAGATGTGGATGATGAGCCACGCCATCCACGCCATGAAGCCGCCGAAGCGCACGCGACCAAAGTCCGCCACCGCGGCGGCGCGGCCGATCGTCGCGAGCGAGCCTTTGTCGCGATAGCGGAACTCGCGCAGCGGCTGCCCTTCGACCGCGCGGGCGAGATTGAGCGCGGTGTGTTGCCCCGCCTGAATCGCAGCCGGCGCGACGCCGGGAACGAAACTGCCGTCGCGCTGCCGCGCCGCCGCGAGATCGCCGAGAACGAACACTTCGTTGTGGCCCGGAATGGTGAGATCGGGCTCCACGATCACGCGGCCCGCGCGATCGAGCGGCACGCCGAGGGAACGTGCGAGCGGCGAAGCCTGCACGCCGGCGCCCCAGAGTACCGTGCGAGTCGGAATCAGGCGGTCACCGATCTTCACGCCGTCGGCGGAAACATCGGTGACGAGCGCGTTCGCGATCACTTCCACGCCCAGCTCGACGAGCTGCTTGCGCGCTTTTTCCGAAAGGTCCGGCGGATAGACCGGCAGCACGCGCTCTTTTCCTTCGATGAGGATGATGCGCGCGCTCTCCGAATGGATGTTGCGGAAGTCGCGCACCATCGTCTTGCGCGCGATCTCCGACAGCGCACCGGCCAGCTCGACGCCCGTCGGGCCGCCGCCGATGACGACGAACGTCAGCAGCGCCTTCTGCTTCTCCAGATCCGGCTCGCGCTCGGCGGCTTCGAACGCCAGGAGCACGCGGCGGCGAATCTCGAGCGCGTCGTCGATCGTCTTCAGCCCCGGCGCATCGCGCTCCCATTCGGGATGGTTGAAGTACGAATGCGTCGCGCCGGTGGCGACGACGAGATGGTCGTACGCGATGAAGCCGCCGTCGGCGAGCTGCACGCGCCGGTTCGGCACGTCGACCGCGACCGCTTCGCCGAGAAGAACCGAGACGTTCTTCTGCTTGCGCAGAATCCCGCGGATCGGCGCGGCGATGTCGCTCGGATTCAACCCCGCCATCGCGACCTGGTAGAGCAGCGGCTGGAAGAGGTGGTAGTTGTGACGATCGAGAATCGTCACGTCGGCTTCCACGTGATTCAACCCGCGCGCGGTGTAGAGGCCGGCGAAGCCGCCTCCGATGATGAGGATGTGCGGACGCTCGCCCATTGCTGCGCGAGTCTATTACGAGGCCAGCCGCGACGCGAACTCACCGACGATGCGGCGCATGTCGTCGA
>DASVUA010000736.1:0-2492 GCA_036387295.1 Thermoanaerobaculia bacterium
CCGCCTTCCTTCGCGATGAGCGCGCCGCGGTTGCGGCTCGCGAGCTCGCCGCGATAGGGGCCGTACTCGAGGAACGTGTGGTACAGCAATCCGGTGCCGCGCGTTTCGGAGAGGAACTCGGTGCGGATGCCGAACAGACCGCGCGTCGGGATCTTGAATTCGATGCGCACGCGACCGGTGCCGGGATTGACCATGTCGGTCATCTCGCCGCGGCGCTGCTGGATCTTCTCCATGATCGTGCCGACGTGGCCTTCTTCGACGTCGACCACCAGCGCCTCGTACGGCTCCATGGTCTGGCCGTTGACGTTCTTGAGGATGACCTGCGGGCGTGAGAGCGCGAACTCGTAGCCCTCGCGGCGCATGTTCTCCGCGAGAATCGAGAGGTGCAGCTCGCCGCGGCCGGCGACTTCGAAGCGATCGGCCTGACCGGTCTCGCGCACGCGCAGCGCGACGTCTTTGCGCAGCTCGCGCTCGAGGCGGTCTTTGATGTTGCGGGAGGTGACGTATTTGCCTTCGGTGCCGGCGAACGGGGAGTCGTTGACCATCCACTGCATCGAGACGGTCGGCTCGTCGATGGCGATCGGCTCGAGGCGCTCCGGTGCGTCGGCGGCGGTGAAGGTCTCGCCGATCTCGACGTCCGCGAAGCCGGAGACGGCGACGATCTCGCCGGCCGAGGCTTCTTCGATCTCGGCGCGCTTCAAGCCTTCGAACGCCCAGAGCTTCGTGACGCGTCCTTTTTTGTGCGTGCCGTCGCGGAGGATCAGGATGACGTCGGTGTTCATCTTGATCGTGCCGCGCTGAATGCGCCCGACGCCGAGGCGTCCGAGGTATTCGTTGTAATCGATGGCGCTGACGAGCAGCTGCAGCGGCGCATCCTGCACGCCGGCCGGCGGCGGAATGCGCTTGAGGATCGCGTCGAAGAGCGGCCGGCAATCTTCGGTGGTGTCGGAGAGCTCGTGCCGCACGATGCCTTTGCGCCCGATGGCGTAGAGGATCGGGAAGTCGATCTGTTCGTCCGACGCGCCGAGCTCGATCATCAGATCGAACACTTCGTTGACCACTTCGGTGGCGCGCTGATCGGGGCGATCGATCTTGTTGATGACGACGATCGGCAGCAGTCCGAGTCCGAGCGCTTTGCGCAGCACGAAACGGGTCTGCGGCATCGGACCTTCGGCCGCGTCGACGAGCAGGATGACGCCGTCGACCATCGACAGCACGCGCTCGACTTCACCGCCAAAGTCGGCGTGGCCCGGGGTGTCGACGATGTTGATCTTCACCTCGGATGGATGAATGAACTCCGCCGGCAGGTCGTGACCGCTGGCGGTGTGCGTCGGCTCGTGATGCACCGGATGGCCGAGTGCGTCGGGCTGATCGACCAGATACCGGATCGAGGTGTTCTTCGCGAGAATGGTGATCCCACGCTCTTTTTCGAGGTCGTTCGAGTCCATGACTCGATCGTCCATCTGCTGATTGGCGCGGACTGCGCCGGCCTGTTTCAGGAGCGCGTCGACGAGCGTGGTCTTGCCGTGGTCGACGTGGGCGATGATGGCTACGTTGCGGATGTCGTATCGAAACTGCTGCATTCCGGCCGTTTAACGCACGGGCATGCAGCGAATTCCACCGCTGAAGGTGCCGAATGCCGTGCGGTTGCGTCCGGTCGGGTGTGCGATTCGGCTTCCATTCGCGCGTGCAGTACGCCCTTCGTTGGCACGGCGCCCGTATAATGCCGAGCGGCTTTCACGAACAATGTCGAACGTTTTTCCCGAGATCGAAGAGCGGCGCCAATTCGGACGCGTCACGCCCATCCAGCGCATCCGCGGCACGGCTGGAAATGTGATCGTGTACGTCCTCGACGTTTCGCTCGCGGGAGTGCGCGTCGCGCATCAGGACCCGCTTCCGGCAATCGGCGGCAGGCTGACGCTGGTCTTCGAGTGGGAAGGACTTCGGTTCAGTGCTCCGTGCGAAGTGCGGCGGACGAAGATCGAGAAGCAGGCGCGCTCGCAATTCGAGAAATCGCTGTTTCACTCCGGACTCATCATCCTGTCGAAGGATTCGTCGTCGGATCGCGTGCTGCGCGACATCATTCAGTCGTGCGTCACCCGCGCGCTCGACGAGCAGCGCGCGAACGCGCAGGGCATTCCTGCGATCGCCGCGCAGTCGGTGCAGACGGGGAAGGGCGACGATTTCATCCGCTGCGAGTACCGCGGCAACACCTGGACGAAAACGACCACGCGCGATTCGCAACAGCCCGCCGAAGGCTTCACGATCTCCGCCGCCGAGACGCCGCAGAAAGTCGCAATGCTCTGCCGAGCCTACGAAAGCGGCGACCCCGAAAGCCGCCGCCTCATCCGCACCTTCGCCGCCCTCAGCATCAGCAAAACCGAAGGCATCCCCACGCGCCGCTACGCGCCGTAAAGGCGGGCTCTTCGCCCGCCGAACGCGTTCCGCCGAGACGCACAGGTGTTGAGTGGAGCGGCGGGCTCTTAGCCCGC
>DASVUA010000737.1:0-6854 GCA_036387295.1 Thermoanaerobaculia bacterium
TCGCTCAGGATGACATGGCCGGAGCTCCCTCGTGACCCTTCCCGTGGCCGTCCTCTGCGGCGGCTTCGGCACGCGCCTCGGTGATCTCACGCGCGACGTCCCCAAGCCGATGATCGAGGTTGGGGGGCGGCCGTATCTCGAGCGCGTGCTGCAATCGTTCGCCGAACGCGGGCTGCGCGACTTCGTGCTCCTCACCGGGTACAAACACGAAGTCATCGAACAGCACTTTGGCGACGGATCACGCTTCGGCATGAACGTCACATACAGCCGCGAAACCGAGCCGCTCGGCACCGGCGGGGCGTTGCGGGAAGCGCGTGCGCTGCTCCGCGAACGGTTCATCCTCACGTTCGGCGACGTGCTGCGCCGCTTCGATTACGATCGTTTCGTGCAGCAGCATCAGGGCAACTGCCTCGCGGTCTATCCGCGCGTCACGATCGGCAACAGCGAGATCGACGGCGGCCACGTCGTTCGTTTCGACAAAAAAGCGCCGGAATTGCCGTACATCGACGCCGGCTTTTCGGTCATGCAAACCGCGACGCTCGATCTGCTCCCGCGCGAGGGAGCGTGCTCGTTCGAAGAGATCGTCTACGCGACGCTCGCAAAAAACGGCGGCCTCGAAGGTGAAGTGGTCGACCTGAACTTCTTCGACATCGGCGTCCCTGAAGAGCTCGCGCGCACGCGCGCGGCACTGGAGAACTCTTGAAAATCCTCGTCACCGGCGCGGCCGGTTTCATCGCATCGAACCTCATTCCGCGCCTTCTGAAGCGCGGCGACGTCGTCGCCGGCATCGACAACTTTTTCCTCGGCAAGCGTGCGTACGTCGTGAGCGATCCGAACTTCACGTTCCACGAGCTCGACCTCCTCGACCTCGACGGAGTCGTGAAGATCCTCGAGGACTTCAAGCCCGATCGCATCTGGCACCTGGCCGCGAACAGCGATATCAGCTACGGCACGAAGTACACCGATTTCGATCTCAAAGGCGGCACGCTCGTCACGTACAACGTGCTCGAAGCGATGCGCCGCACCGGCGTGAAAGAGCTCGTCTTTTCGAGCAGCGGCGCGGTGTACGGCGAGCCGACGGTGATGCCGACGCCGGAGGATTACGGCCCGATTCTGCCGATCTCGCTGTATGCGGCGAGCAAGGTCGCGTGCGAAACGCTCATCACCGCGTATGCACACAACTACGACATGCGCGCCTGGATCTACCGCTTCGGCAACATCGTCGGGCCGAATCCGACGCACGGCGTCATTCACGACTTCGTGCTCCGCCTGCGCGAAGAGCCGACGAAGCTCACCGTCCTCGGCGACGGCACGCAGGCCAAGCCGTACGTCTACGTCGAAGACTGCCTCGACGGCATCGAGTTCGGCGTCGCCAACGCGCCGGGTCACGTGAACGTCTACAACCTCGCGGTCGACGATCAGACCACCGTGCGCGAGATCACCGACTGGACGATCGAAGCGATGGGCATCAAGCGCGACGAGATCGAGGTGCAGTACGGCGAAAGCCCGCGCGGCTGGCGCGGCGATGTGCCGCAGGTGAAGCTCGACACTTCGCGCATGACGAAGCTCGGCTGGATACCGAAACTCTCGAGCCGCGAAGCGACCCAGCGGACGATTCGAGAGACCGTCGAGCAGTTTCGCAACGGACCGCTTTCGTGAACGTGAGAGCCGTCATCGCCCTGGCGTTGTCCGCCGCGGCGGTGCGGCTCATTCCGCTTCGCTTCCTCCATCCGCTCAATTGGGACGAGCTCGAATTCTGGCGGGCCACTTCGTGGATCGCGCAAGGGCGGCTCCCGTTTCGCGATTTCTGGGAGCACCACACGCCGCTGATGTGGTTCCTCTTCGCGCCGTTCACCTGGCTCACCGGCAGCCCCGGGGTGGATGCGGTGATCGCGCTGCGGTGGGCACAGATTCCGGTCTGGATCGCGACCTTCTGGCTGACGAATCTTTGGATGCGCGGCGCCGGCATGGAGCGCTTCGCGCGCTGGAGCGCGATGGCGGTCGCGCTCTGCAGCTCGCTCCTCATGATTCCGGCGATCGAGTACCGCGTCGATTCGCTCGGCTGCATGCTGGTGATGGGAGGGCTCGTGCTCGCGCAGCGCGAGAAGTTCTTCCTTTCGGGTGTCGTCTTCTGCCTCGCCGGTTTCGCGAATCTCCGCCTCGGGCCGGTGCTCGTCGTGGCGGTGCTGTTGATTCTTCTGACCACTCAGCTGCGCGCGTGGCCAATTGCCGCGGGCGGCTTCACGGCGCTCGCCGCATGTCTCGCGTTCTTTGCCGCGACAGGTTCGTTCGACGAGCTGATTCAGCAGGTGTGGACCGACAATCGCGGCGAGCGCTTCGCAACCGCGGTCGCGGGCGGGTTTCTGCATCGTCTGCTCGTGCCGTTCGGCGTGCGGCTGCTGGCGACGGATCGTCTCTTCGAGCTGGCCGCGGTCGACGTCGGCGGCATCCTCGTGCTGCTTCTCGGATTCGGCGGCATGCTGCTCGCGCTGCGCGCGCGCGGCGACATAGGGATGCTTTCCGTGCTGCAACTGACGAACGTCC
The DNA here is from genome assembly GCA_036387295.1 of Thermoanaerobaculia bacterium. Classification (GTDB taxonomy): domain Bacteria; phylum Acidobacteriota; class Thermoanaerobaculia; order Gp7-AA8; family Gp7-AA8; genus QHVT01. The sequence goes on from DASVUA010000737.1 coordinate 2,545, forward strand.
TCTTCATCGCTTCGATGAAGTTCATCTACAACTATCACTTTGCGCTGCTCGCGATTTTCGCGATTCCGCTCGTCGCCCTCGTGCTCGAGCGCGTGCCGCGACGGAGCGCGATCGTCGCGCTGCTCGTCGTGGCGTGGAGCGTCAACGCATTCGCGTCGGTGTTTCGCGGCAAAGAGCTCGATCGCGCGTATCAGGACGTGATCATGCGCGAGGTGCACGCGCGCACCGCTCCGGGCGAGCGGGTGTTCAGCGGCATCACCTGGGCGTTGCGCCGCGAGCCGGCGTATCGGTACTGGTTCCTGCCCGAGCTCGCACGGCAGCTCGTGCGCGAAAAGCTCGCTCCGCCGTACGTGCTGAATGACCCTCCGGCCGCGGTCGTCTTCGATTACAACGCGCTGTTGTGGGTCGGCACCGTGCAGCGCGAGCTCGCGCCGTACCTGATTCGCCACTACATCCCCGTGTGGCGCGAGCTCTGGATTCCGGCGATGAATGCACGCCTCGGCGCCGGCCGTTCGTTCGAGTGGCGTGTGCCGCGCGACGGCGATTACCGCGTGTATGTTTCGGCCCCGCTGGCGCGGCATCCGTGGTTCCGCAATCCGCTCGCGTTTGCGACGTACAAGAAGCCGGACGCCTCGAAGTTCACGATCTCCCTTCCCGCGGAAGGCGCAGGCGCCGTGCAGTTCAGCGCGCCGCTCACCGGCTTGCGCAAAGGGGCGCCTCTCGCGGCATTCAACGCATCGAACGAAGAGGTCGCGGTGATTCTGATTCCTACCGATGACCGCGTGCTGTTTCGCCAGCCGGAAGGTGGCGCGACGCTCGAAGGAGAGACGACGCGCGTGACGCACATGCCGAGGTTGTGGTGAAACGGGCCTTGTTCCTCGATCGCGATGGCGTGCTCGATGAACTCGTGTACTACCCGTCGCACGACGAATGGGAATCGCCGCGGCGCCTCTCGGACCTCGTGCTGATCGCCGGAGTCAACGAGCCGCTGCAGCGATTCGTCGACGCGGGCTGGCTGCTCTTCATCGTCACGAACCAGCCGAGTTTCGCGAAGAAGAAAACGTCGCGCGAAGAGTTGCTCGAAGTGCACGAGGCGGTCGTCGCCTCGCTAGAAGTCCCGATCGCCCGCAGCTACCTCTGCTTCCATCATCCCGACGCGCAGGTCGAAGAGCTGCGCGTGAAATGCGAGTGCCGCAAGCCAGGAACGAAATCGCTGCGCGATGCCGCCGCGGAGTTCGACGTCGATCTCGCCGGTTCCTGGATGATCGGCGATCAGGACAGCGACCTGAATTGCGGCCGCGCCGCCGGATGCAAAGTCGCGCTGGTCGAAAGCCACGGCTCCGCCAGCAAGCGCGGAAACGTCGAGCCCGACCTGCGCGTACGCAACCTGCGCGACCTGGCAGAGCACATCCTCTGATGTGGACTGCGGCGGCAGAGCCGCCGCTTTCACTGCCGCAGCGCGAGCTGCGGCTCGCGCGAGTCAGAGCGGCGACTGCGGTCGCCGCACTCCACAACTACTTCACGCTTTCCCATTTCGTCTGCGTGGCTTTGAGGGCGGGGTGGGAGACGAGGAGGTGCCAGACGACGGCGGCGAGGCCTTCGGTATGGGGGGTGATGCGCTCCGGTGCGATGGGTGGGATGACGACACATGCGTCGGCGACCTGTTTCGTGTAGCCGCCGTCTTTACCGACGATGCCGAAGACTTTCGCGCCGGCGTTGCGGGCTTCGTCGATGGCGCGGACGAGGTTCACCGACACGTTTTTCTCCACGCTGCCGCCGCCGACGGAGAAGACGAGCACGGCGTCGTTGGCGTTGATGCGCGAGCCTTTCAGCCATTCCGAAAAGCAGCTGTCCCACCCCTCGTCGTTCACGCGCGCCGTGAGCTCGGAGACGTTGTCGGTCGGCGCATAGGCTTCGAAGCGGCAGATCTTTCGAAAGTCGTTGACGGCGTGGCTCGCGTGTCCGGCGGAACCGCCGACGCCGAGGATGAAGAGACGGCCGCCGCCATCGCGGGCGTTACCGAGTCCGATGGCAACGCTGTCGACGTCGTCGGCGTCGATGCGGCGGATGACTTCAATGCTTTCTTCGAGAAATGCGCGGCTGAAGGATTCCATCGTTCGATCATACAATTCGCCGCCATGTCCGAGCGTGGCCTCGAGCAGGGGCGTGTGGCCCTCGGATCGCTGGCAGGCGCGGCACTCGCCGCGGCCGTCGCGCCGCTCATCAAGCCGCTGTTCAGCGTTCCCTCACAAGGAGTCGGCGCCATCACGGTGGCCGGCTATCCGAAAGGGTGGGATCACGCCGTCATCGCACTGCTCGCCCTCGGCGCATTTGCCGGCGGCGCGATCGTCGCGATGCTTCGCTCGCGCTCGAGCCGCGAGCTTGCAACCCCCACCGACGCAAACCAACCGAGGCGTCATTCCAAGGCGGTGATCTGGTCGCTCTCCGCGATCGTCTTCGCGGCGATGTTCTTCGTGCACGATCATCCGTACGCGCACATGGATCCGTTTCACGAAGGCGAGCGGCTCGTGCCGGCGTGGCTGTATCAGCACGGCGCGCGTCCGTTTCGCGATGTGTTCGTGCTGCATGGGCTGGCGACGGACGGCGGGCTCGATGCTCTCGTGCTCGGCGATCCTCCGAATCCGCTCCGTACGCGGCGCCTGCAGACCGTGCTCGACGCGCTGGTGCTCGCGCTGCTCGTTCCGATTGCGGCCGAAGTGACGGTCACGAGCGGAGGGCTCCTCGGGGCCGTGCTCGGATCGCTCTGCGCATCGGCGGCCCTGTGGGTGCCGGTGTTTCCCTACTTTCGGCTCGCGCCGGTTTTTCTCGCCGCGCTCGGTTTGTTGCGGCACGTGCGGACCGGAAGCGGGCGCGCGCTCCTGCTCGCATTCGCAAGCTCCACGCTCGGCTTGTTGTGGAGCGTCGACACCGGAACGTATGCGGTGGCAGGAACGTGTGTCGCGTACGCGATCGTGCGCATCGCGAAGCTCGCGCGTACGGAATTGCCGCTGAAGCGTGTGCTCGTCTACGCGCTCGTCGCGCTCGCGTTGCCGGTGCTCGTGCTGCTCGCGTTGCGCGGCGACGTGAAGCAATTCTTCGTCGACTCGTACGTCATCATTCCTGCCACCAGCGACGCGGCCGGCGCGCTGCCGGCGCCTCCGCCGTTCACGGCCGTCGGTGCGCGGTATTACCTGCCGCCTGTCTTCTACGGCTTTCTCTTCGCGCTCGCGCTGCTCGCATTGCGCCGCGGCGACAGACTGCTCGCCGCGCAGATCGGCATCATCGCGCTGCTCTCGTTGCTCCTGTTCCGCAGCGCATCGGGACGGGTGGGGTGGAGCCACACGCGCTTCGCCACGATCCTCCTCGGCATTGCCGTCGCGGCGTTCGTGCTCGAGCGAATGCGAAGCCGCGTGGCGATCGCGCTGATCGCGATCGTGATGATCTTCTACTTCGAAGTGCCGCAGAACGTTTCCGCCGGCGCGAAACTGCTCGCCGGATGGCGTGCGCGCCAGAAACCGGAAGGACTCGTGCGGCATCCGCTCGTGCGCGGCATCTACACGAGCGAAGAGAACGCGATCGAGCTGTCGACCCTGAACGCGTACATCCAGTCGCTCGGTCCGGGCCCCATTCTCGATTTCACGAACGAACGCGCCTTGTATCTCTTTCTGCGCCGCAAGCCGCCGGCGCGCGCGTTCGACATCGGCATGCTCTCCTCGCCACGTCTCATGCGCGAGACGATGCGCGAGGTCGAGACCAATCGCCCCGTCGCCGTGATTCTCGGCGGCTATCCGGCCGTCGCGGTCTTCGACGGCGTGCCGAACCAGCAGCGCGTCCCGCGACTCGCCGCCTGGATCGAAGCGAACTACCCGCGGCGCACCGAGATCGGCCGCTTCACCGTCGCCACGCCATGATCGAGATCGACGAGGTGTTCCGCCGCCTCGCGCAGTCGTCCTTCCGGCGCAAGTTCCGCCTGCAGGGCCGCGAGCTGGCGTACCTGCAGACGTGGGGATTGCCGCACGTCATGAAGCAGGCAGCGGAGCTGATCCGGAAGCGCGTCGGTCCGGAAGTGATCGCAAACGACGGCCGGCAAACGCCGTGGCGCAACCATCCGGTGTTCGTCGCGCAGCATGCGACCGCCACCTGCTGCCGCGGCTGCATCGCCAAAACGTACGACATCGCGAAGGGGCACGAGCTGACAGAGGAAGAGCTGCAACACCTGCTCGCCGCGATCGAGCGCTGGCTCCGCGCATCGCTGTAAGGATCAAGCACGCCTCGGGCGTCGCCCAGTGGAGCGGCGGGCTCTTAGCCCG
>DASVUA010000738.1:0-2264 GCA_036387295.1 Thermoanaerobaculia bacterium
TTGCTCGGCGGGCTAAAGCCCGCCGCTCCACCAGATAAACGTTTGCGCGTTTGGGATCGCTGTAGCCCTACGCGGCGTTTTTTACCGTTGCGGCGTTTTCGGCGGGGGCGGCGGTTTTCTTCCAGCCGGCGGTTTGCACGAGGGCGACTCCGACCAGGATGACGAACATCGCCATTACGGAGACGGAGGTCAGGCGCTCGTTGAGAATCAGCCAGCCGAGGAAGACCGCGACGACCGGATTCACATACGCGTAGAGCGAGGTGACGGTGGTGCGGAGATGCGCGAGCGCGAAGACATATGCGCTGTACGCGATGATCGAGCCGAAGATCGTGAGGTACAGGAGTGCGCCGAAGGTGCGCGGTGTGAGCGCGAATCGCGGCGCTTCGCCGATCGCCAGTCCGGCCACTCCAACGATCAGACCGCCGAAGAACATCTGCAGCGCCGACGACGCCATCAGAGGCACGTGCTTGAGGTTGTACTTGCCGTGCGCGGAGCCGAGCTGCCAGCAGATGCCGCCGACCTGAATCGCGAGCGCGCCGAGCAGAAATCCGGTGCTCAGCGCGCCGGCCGAGCCGCGCGGCGTGACGAGCAACGCCACGCCGACGAATCCGAGGAGCATGCCGACGCCGCTCTGCAGCGACACCCGCTCTCCCGACGTGCGGAAAAGCTCGATGATGGCCATCCAGAACGGCGCCGTGGCGACGAGCAGCGCCGCGATGCCGCTCGGCACGTACAGCTCGGCCCAGACCACCGCGAGATTGCCGACTCCCACCATCAGAAAGCCGACCAGCGCGAGATTGGCGAGCGTGCGTGCGTCGCGAGGAATCGTCTCGCCGCGGAGCTTCGCGACGCCGAGCATCACGAGACCCGCGACGACGAATCGCGACGCGGTGAGGAGCAGCGGTGGGATGGTCTCGAGCGCGATCGCGATCCCGAGGTACGTCGTTCCCCACACCACGCAGACGATGGCGAACGCGCCATAGGCCAGTGCACGTTCGTGTTTCACCGCGCTGCCTCCTTGCCGAGGTCGATGCCGCCGACCTTTTCACAATGCGTTTCCATGACGATGGTCGTGCGCGTCGCGAGCGACAGCGGCGGCGTCGTCAGTTGCTGAATGAGCGTATTGAGCGCGCCGATCGACTCCGCGCGCGCTTTGATGAGGTAGCAGTCGTCGCCGGCCACGGTGTGCACTTCGAGGATCTGCTCGCCGGTCATCAGCTCGCGGAACTTTTTCCACGCTGACGAGGAAAGCGTCGAGCCGCGCGCGGAAACGAACGCGGTGATGCCGCGGCCGAGCGAAACCGGGTCGACGACCGCGGTGGTGCCGCGGATCACGCCTTGCCGCTCGAGTTTGTCGAGGCGATCCGCCACGGCGGGGCGCGAGAGGCCGATCTGCTCGGCGATCTGCGCCGCCGGCGTCCGCCCGTCTTTCAGCAGGAGGGCAACGATGCGATGGTCGAGCTCATCCAGTTCGACAGCCATGCGCACAATATGGCGTCGAAACGGAGGTTTGGCAAGTTACGGAGCTGCGAATCGTAGGTGTTTACGACTACCTTCCGACGGCGACCGACAGCTTGAAGCTGAACATCTTCCTTGCCGTCACGTGCACCAGCGGGCGCGGGTACCGGAACTCGCCGCGTTGGGTGGCAGCGGCGACGAGGTCGCGCTGCAGGTATTCGATTTTGATTGTGCCGGCCGGATCTTCGGCCAGCTTGCGCAGCGACTCGCGGTTCAGGACGATCTTTTTCAACTTCATCCCCTCGCCGCGCACTGCATAGCGGATCGTGTCGCGTTCAGAGGAGCACTCGCGCGCAACACCCGCCGGAAGCACACTCACGATCTCTTCGGCAATGGTGTTTTCGTCGTACTTTCTGCTCATGTTCACTTCCCTCCGCATGTTGTGTTCTCTGGTGGTATAGACGCCGAATCAGGAATAAAGTTTTGTCGATCGATGCGAAATCGCGGTGAACGCCCTGTCAAAGCACGTCACATTCACCCCCCTCGGAATGAGCGCCGCGGCTCGCGACAATGAGAGCGTGCTCGATGTCGCGCGCCGGGCAGGCGTGCCGCTCGGAAGCTCCTGCGGAGGCGTCGGCGTCTGTACGCGCTGCCAGATCCGCATCATCACGGGCGCGGAAAACCTGACGCCGCCGACCGCAATCGAGGTGAGATTCGGAACCGCCCGCGGCTTCGCATCCGACGAACGGATGGCCTGCCAGGCAATCGTCACCGGCGACTGCACCGTGACCACGACGTACTGGTGA
>DASVUA010000739.1:0-13988 GCA_036387295.1 Thermoanaerobaculia bacterium
CGGCGGCGAGAGAACGTCGGCGGGCTGAGAGCCCGCCGCTCCACAGGGACGGGCGCTTAGAACCGCAGGCCGACCGTCAGCGCCAGCTCGTCGTTGTCGCCGCCGTTTTCGTCATCGTCCAGCGCGCGGAAGTACTTCACCTGCGCGTACGGCTGCAGGAAGTCGAACTTGAACGAGACTCCGCCGATGAGGTTTCCGACGATGTCGGTTTCGGCGCTCGCGTCACCCACCTCGGAATACGCGTACCCGATGCCCGCGCCGACGTACGGCGAGACGCGCGAGATGTTCGCGACCTCGAACGTCACGTCGAGATTGGCCGTGCCGGCGGTCGCATCGTCTTCGAGCAGATACTCGATGTTCGGATTGATGTTGATCGCGCCCAGGTCGAAGAGAAGCTCCGCGCCGACGAATTCCGTACCGGCTTCGTTGTAGCGGCCGGCACGCACGCCAAAGTCAGCGGCGGAGAGGACGGGAGTGATTGCCAGAGCGAGTGCGATGAACGAGAAAATGCGAATGCGTTTCATGCGCCGCCGCCTGTGCATGAGCGATTCCAGCGTCGCACGTGTTTGACGTGCCCAGCCGATTCGGCACAGAATCGGGCGAACGTTAAAGGCGAGGGGTTTACGATGGCGACTACGAAATCATCTTCAAAAGGCGGCGGCAAAGGTCTTTCCGCGGCAGTCACTCCGAGCTCGGATCTCGCGGCGATCGTCGGAAACGAACCGATTCCCCGCAGCGAAGTAACGAAGCGCGTCTGGGACTACATCAAGTCCAACGGTCTTCAGGACCAGACGAACAAGCGCATGATCAACGCGGACGACAAGCTTCGCGTGATCTTCGCCGGCAAGGAACAGGTCTCGATGTTCGAGATGACCGCGCTGGTCAACAAACATCTCAAGGCGTAAGCCGGATCTCAATGCTGTACGAGAAACGGGCGGCGTAACAGCCGCCCGTTTTTTTTCGCGGGAGCGTGACGCTCAACGCGAGAGCGCCGCTCCGACTGCGTCGAGGGTCGGATCGATCTCGAAGATGTTGTCGGCGATGTAATTCGCATCAGCATCTTTGAGGATGTGTCCTGTGAGCACGCAGACGGTCCGCTCGTCTTCGCGCATCACGCCCGCGGCGCGCAGTTTCTTCACGCCGGCAAGCGTGGCCGCGGATGCCGGCTCGCAGCCGATGCCGAGGCGATCGATCTCGCGCTTCGCGGCGATGATCTCGTCGTCGGTCACTTCCGAGACGACGCCGTTGGTGTCACGGATGGCCTGCACCGCTTTGTCGTGGCTGACCGGATCGCCGATGCGGATCGCGCTCGCAATGGTCTCGGCCGAGACGCGATGGCGCGTCTTGAACTCCTCGGCGAAACTGCGGAAGAACGGATTCGCCCCCTGCGCCTGAATCGAGGCGAGTCGCGGCATGCGGTCGATCCATCCGTTCGCATGCGCTTCACGCAAGGCCTTGCCGAACGCGCTCGTGTTGCCGAGGTTGCCGGCCGGCACGACGATCCAGTCGGGCGCTTCCCATCCGAGGTCCTGAAGCAACTCCCAGACGATCGTCTTCTGTCCCTCGATGCGAAACGGATTGATCGAATTGACGAGGTAGATGCCGTGCGCGTCGCACGCCTCGCGCACGAGCCGCATCGCCGCGTCGAAATCGCCGCGGATCGCGAGGACGGTCGCGCCATACGCGAGCGTCTGCGCGAGCTTGCCGCCCGCGACTTTTCCCGCCGGGACGAACACGATCGCACGGAGCCCCGCCTGCGCGGCGTACGCAGCGAGCGACGCGCTGGTGTTGCCGGTCGACGCGCACGCGACGGCCGTGGCCTTGACGCGCACCGCCTGCGTCACCGCGACCGTCATGCCGCGGTCTTTGAACGAGCCGGTCGGATTCTCTCCTTCATGCTTGAAAAAGAGGCCGTTTCGCTCGTAAAGCCGCGTCCCTCCCTCGGGATGCGTGACCGCGCGATCGACGTTCATCACCCACTCGCGAAACCGCCACACCCCGCTCCGGTCGATCGCCGCACGAGAGGTGAGGCGATCGTCGAACGCGTTCCGGTCGTTCAGCACTTTGCGTTCGACGGAAAGGAGATTCCCGCAGTCATCACACGTATAGCGGACCTCGAGCGCGTCGTACTGCCGCGCGCACCCGATGCATTGAAGCCATTCGCTCATCGTGGGGAGTATATGAGGGGGGGAGGGGATCGGGTTGTCGGTTGTCGTTGTCAGTTGTCGGTTGTCAGTTGTCGGTTATCTGTCGGTTGCCAGTTGTCGGTTATCTGTCGGTTGCCAGGTGTCGGTGTTGCGCGGCCGGGCGCGCGTTCGCGTACTGCGTGTCATCCTGAGCCGCGTAGACGGCGAAGGACCTTCCAGCATGCAACGGAGAAGGTCCTTCGCCCTCTGCGGGGCTCAGGATGACAACCGATAACCGACAACGGACAACCGACAACTGACAACCGACAACTGACAACTGACAACCGACAACCGACAACCGCCAACCGCCACCCAACACCTCAATTCACCGCGCGTACGCCCTGTTTCGCGATCGCGCCGACGTGTGTGCCGGCGACTTCGCCGAAGGCTTGCGCCATTGCGTCGCGGCAGGCGCGGGCGACCGCTTCGTCGGGGGCGATGGCGAAGAGCGTGGGGCCTGAGCCGCTGATCGAGCAGCCGAAGGCGCCCGCTTTCAATGCGGCGCGTTTTACGTCGTAGAAGTTCGGGATGAGGGAGGCGCGGCGCGGCTCGGCGTAGCGGTCGTCGAGCGCGCGCGTCACGAGTGCGCCGTCGCCGGCCGCGAATGCGTGGGCGAGGGCGGTGGTGTTCGCCATCTGCTGGATCCACGTGGCCCGGTCGCATTCTTCGGGCAGGAGGGCGCGCGCGTCTCGCGTCCGGATGCGCACGTTTGGCGTGACGAGCGCGATCCACCATTCCTCTGCCACCGGGAGTTTGATCACGTCGATCGGGTCGACGCTGCGCGACAGCGCGAGCCCGCCCACGACGCTCGGCGCGATGTTGTCGAGATGGCGTCCTGCCACCGCGGCCTCTCCTTCGAGCGCCGCCGCCAGCACGTCGCGCACGTTCGGCGCCTGGCCGAGCGCGAGCCCCGCCGCGTATGCGCCCGCGACGCTCGACGCCGCGCTGCCGCCCATGCCGCCGGCGAGCGCGAGCCCTTTCTCGATCGTGACGATGGCGCGGAAGCCGAACGGTTCGAGATACGCGTTCGCCGCAATCGCCGCGCAGTTCTTCGCCGCATTGCGCGGCACGAACTCCGCGTCGCGTCCCGTGACGCCATGCACGCGCGAGTCGCGCCTCGTCAGCTCGACCGTGACGCGATCGCCGATGCCTTCGACAGCAAGTCCCAGGACGTCGAACCCCGGTCCCACGTTGCCGATCGAGCCGGGCGCGAAAGCGGTGCCTTTGTTCATCGCGACGATTTTCTCCGCTCGTGCATCGTGATGGCGACGATGTCGTTCAGCACGCCCGCCGCCGTGACCGCCGCGCCGGCGCCGGGTCCGGTGACGACGAGCGGATTCGTGGCGTAGCGCTTCGAGTGAATGACGACCGTGTTGTCGGTGCCGTGCAGCCTTCCGAGGGGAGACGCCGCGGGGACCGCTTCGACGCCGACGCGAATCGCACGCTTGCCGATCTTCGCGACATAGCGCAGCACCTTTCCGTCGCGTTTCGCGCGCGCCACTTTCTCCGCGAACGTGTCATCGAGCGCCGCGAGGTTATCGACGAAGCGCGCCGGATCATCGTCATCGACCGCCGGCGTGTAGAGCGATTCGAGCGCGATGTCGCTCAGCTCGAGCCGGCGTCCGAGCGTGCGCGCGAGGATGAGCGCTTTGCGCGCGACGTCGGTGCCGGAGAGATCGTCGCGCGGATCGGGCTCGGTGTAGCCGCGCTTCCACGCCTCACGCACCGCGTCGCTGAAGCGGCGCCCTTCCTCGAGCGCCGTCATGATGAAGCCGAGCGTACCGGAGAACGCACCTTCGATCTGCTCCACGCGATCGCCCGATTCCTGCAGTTTCGCGAGCGTATCGAGCACCGGCAGCCCCGCGCCGGCCGTCGCTTCGTACCGCAGCGCGAGCCCGCGCTCTCTCGCCGTTTGCACGAGGCGATCGAATTCGAGCTGCGACACGGCGAGCGGTTTCTTGTTCGCGCAGACGATGTGAAAGCCGTTCTCGAGCGCTTCCTGCAGCAGCGGCGCGGTCTCATCGGACGTGAGATCGACCAGGATTGGACGGTGTGACGGCAGCAGCCAGAGCTCGTCGCGCATCATCTTGCGCAGTTGTTCGAGCGTGAGCGGTGAGTCGCGGTCGAAGAGCCGCGCGCCCGATGCTTTCTGCTTCGCCAGTTTCTGCAACGCGCTGGCGCTGAAGCCGTGCTCCTCGATCTTGATGCCTGAGCGGTCGGCGAGCGCGGCGACTTTGATGTCGATGCCGAGCTCCTGGCGCAGATGTTTTTCCTGCGCGATCAGTTGCGCGGCGAGCTCGCGTCCGATCTGTCCGAAGCCGAGCAGCGTCAGCTTCGATTCGCGCCCGGTGGTGTCGGCCAGCGGGCGGATGCGGTCGAGTTGATATTCGTTGTGCAGCGCCTGCAGCGCGCGCGTGGCGTCGGCTTCCGCAACGGCGATCGTGATGTTGAGCTCCGACGATCCTTGCGCGATCGCGGCGACGTTCACCTGCGCGCCGCTTAGCGCGGAGAACGTCCGCGCCGCGATCCCTGGCTGACCGCGCATGCCGAGGCCGACTACCGCGATGAGCGCGACGTTGGTCTCGGTTCGAATGCGATCGATCAGTTTCGATTTGCGCTCGAGCAGAAACGCTTCTTCGAGCGCATTCACCGCGTGCGCCGCCTCAGCATCGGGCACCACGAAGCAGATGCTCGCCTCGCTCGACGCCTGACTGATCATCGACACCGAATGGCCGGCATTCGAAAGCGTGCTGAATGCGCGCCCGGCGACGCCCGGCACGCCGATCATGCCGCTGCCTTCGATCGAGATCATCGCCTGCCGGCGGATCGCGGTGAGCGCTTTGACCGGATAGCCGCCCGGCTTCACGTCGTCCGCGATGCGCGTGCCGGCCGCCTGCTCGCGAAACGTGTTGCGGACGAAGAGCGGAATCTTGCGATCGACGAGCGGAATCATCGTGCGCGGATGCAGCACTTTCGCGCCGTAGAACGCGAGCTCCGCCGCTTCGCGGTAATGCAGTTCGACGAGCAGACGTGCGGCCGGAACACTTTTCGGATCGGCGGTCATGAGGCCGTCGACTTCTTTGAAGAGCGTGACCGACTTCGCGTGCACGCTGCGCGCGAGAATTGCCGCGGAAAAGTCCGACCCTCCGCGTCCGAGGGTCACGACCTCGCCGTCCGGCCCGCTGCCGAGATAGCCCGGCATGATCGCCACGCGTCCACGTTCGACGATCGGCAGCACGAGCTTTTTTGCATTGCGCTCGCAGCGCAGAAAGTTCGGCCAGAGGCTGCCGAGGCGGCGCTCGGTGACGATGACGTCCGGCGCGTCGACGTACTCCGCGTCGACGCCTTGCTCGCGCAGCGCCTCGGTGAAGATGCGCGCGAGGATCCGCTCGCCGCGCGCGACCAGCGCATCCTGCGCACGCGTCGTGAGCTCGCGCAGCACGCCGATGCTCTCGGTCATCGAGCGCATCTCCTGCGCCGACGCCGCGATCGCCGCGCGCAGAGTCTCCGTCCGCTTGCGATCGTCGATCAGCGCGTCGACGAGCTCGTGATGGCGCGCTTCGAATTGCTCGGCACGCGCGAGGTACGACGCGCGATCGCCGCGCAGCGCGGCCTGTGCGGCGTCGAGCAGCAGGTCGGTGACGCCGTTCGCAGCCGAGACGACTACCGCCACGCGAGGCGCCGCGCGGCGCACGTGCTCGACCGCCGCACGCACCGCCTCGGGCGAGCCGACCGCGACGCCGCCGAACTTGTACACATCGATGTCGTTGGGCATAGGCCGATCCGGCCGCGAGTATACGTTCGCGCCTCGGCGTTCGCTGATGCCGCGGCGCGCGGCTCTCGTCTACTTCTTCACGCCGCGATACAGCCAGGCGATGCCGAACGTGAGCGGCGTGCAGTCGATCGACGAAAACTGCGCCGACTCGCGCATCAGCTGCACGAACTCTTCGCCGCTCGGGAAACGTCCGGCCGAGGTTTGGAGATAGGTGTAGGCGGCGCGGTCGCCCGTCAGCAGGCCGCCGATGCGCGGCAGGATGTGGCGGTTGTAGAACGTGTAGAGCGCGCCGAACAGGCGGCTGCGCGGCTGCCCGAATTCGAGCACGATCACGCGCCCGCCCGGCTTCACGACCCGCGCGAGCTCCGCGATCCCTTTACGCGGATCGTTCACGTTGCGAATGCCGAACGAAATGCTCGAGACGTCGAACGTCGCATGTGCGTACGGCAGTCGCGTCACGTCGGCGACTTCGAATTCGATGTCGCGCGATTTCGTCCGGGCGATGTCGAGCATCTCCGGCACAAAGTCGGTCCCTACCACGCGGCCGTTTGCGCCGACCGCCTTCTTGAACGCGATCGCGAGGTCGCCGGTGCCGCTCGCACAATCGAGCACGCTGTTGCCCTCTTTGACAGCGGCCGCACGCACCGCGCGTCTGCGCCAGAGGTGATGGATGCCGCCGGAGAGCACGGTGTTCGTGCGGTCGTAACGGGTCGAGATCGCGGCGAACATCGCGCGAATCCTGGTCGGGTCGGGGCCGGTGTAGTTCGACATTTTCTGTGCGCCGCGAATCGGCGGAATTCCGTTCGCGAGAAGCGCTCCGCCGAACTCGCGGCCCGCAACTCGCAAATCGATACAATCCGCCCGATGCAGCGCGACTTCGCCTTCATTCAAACGGCGCCCGACCGGTTTTTCGTCGGCTGGGGACCGTTCGAGCAGTTGCCGTTCCGCCGCGCGGAGCGGCCGGCATTCTACGTCACCGATTTTTTCCTCGATGACGTCAGCCCGTGGCGTCACCCGGCCGAATGGGAAGAGCTGTCGGTGGGCGAGCTGGTGGCGCGATTCGCGGACGACGGTGCGCCGCAGGTCGAATGGGATGCGCCTTCGCTCGAAGAGTTCGCGCCGCTCTTCGACTCCGCGCACGCCGCCATGGCGCGCGGCGACTTTCACAAAATCGTCCCGGTGCTGTTCGAAAACGGCCGCTTCACGAAGCGCGGCGACTGGTGGCGGTTCTTTCTCGCACGTCTCATCGCCTTGCCGCGCGGCCTCCGCGCGTACGGCTATTCGTACAACGGCCGCGGCATGATCGGCGCGACGCCGGAGGTGCTGTTCGAAGCGGAGGCGCGCGGCTATCGCACGATGGCGCTCGCCGGAACGCGCACCGTCGCGAACGCCGGCGAGTTGCTGCACGATCCGAAAGAGCGGCTCGAGCACCGCCTCGTCGTCGACGACATCGTCCGCCGCCTCGCCCCGTTCGGAAACGTGGAAGTCGGCCCGCTCGGCCTGCTGCGCTTGCCGCAGATCGCACACCTCATCACGCCGATCTTTTTCGCCGAGACGGGCGGCAGCGAAAAGATGTCGTTCGCCGAAATGGTGCGCCGCCTTCACCCGACCGCCGCGCTCGGCGTTTCACCGCGCACGCCGGCAGGGGAGCGCTGGCTGCGCGAAGCGGATCGCGGCGTGAAGCGCCGCACGTTCGGCGCGCCGTTCGGAATCGAGCGCGAGGATCGCTCCGCGCTCGCCGTGGTCGCGATCCGCAATGTGCAGTGGTACGGCGACACGATCCGCGTCGGCTCCGGCGCCGGAATGCTGCCGGAGAGCGTCATGGCGCGCGAGTTCGAAGAGCTGCGCCAGAAGCGCGATCAGGTGAAGGCGCTGTTTCACATCGAGTCGGAATGGACGCTCGCGAAACGCGCCTGAACGGCGCGGGCGAAACGCGCCTGAACGGCGCGGGCGTCATCGACGCCGTTCGCACGCTCGGCGCGACCGAGTTCTGCGTCTGCGCGGGCTCGCGCAACAGTCCGTTGCTCGTCGCGCTCGGCAATTCCGACGCGACGCTCTTCTCGTTCGTCGACGAGCGCGCGGCGGCCTTCTTCGCACTGGGCCGCATCAAATTGCACGGCAATCCCGTCGCGGTCGTGACGACCTCCGGAACCGCCGTCGCCGAGCTCCTTCCGGCCACGGTCGAGGCGTACTACTCCGGCCTTCCGCTCATCCTCGTTTCCGCCGATCGCCCGGCGCGCTACCGCGGCACCGGCGCCCCGCAATCGATCGAACAGGTCGGCATCTTCGGCATCTACGCGGAGACCGAAATCGCAACGTGGTCCCGCACCAGACCCTTGCATCTCAACGTAGAGCTCGAAGAGTTTGGAGTGCGGCAGCGCGAGCTGCCGCTTTCCGACGCCGCGGCAGAGCCCGCGCCTTCACCGCAGCGTGCGAAAGCGGCGGCTCTGCCGCCGCACTCCAAACCGCTCATCATCATCGGCGGCCTCGTGCCTGAGCACCGCTCACGCGTCCGCGAGTTTGTGAAGCGCGCGAACGCTCCGGCTTACGCGGAAGCGCTCTCCGGCCTCCGTGAAGATCCTTCGCTGCCGCTCATCACCGCCGGCGAGCGCATGATCGCGCGCGCCGGGTTCGACAGCGTCATTCGCATCGGCAACGTGCCGACGCTCCGCTTCTGGCGCGATCTCGAAGAACGCGACATCCCGGTCGTGCACTACAGCGATCTGCCGTTCGCCGGTCTCACGCGCGGCGACGTGCACCCGCTCGACGCGCTGCCATCCATCGAAGGAGCACGCGACGAGGCGTTCTTCGCGCACGATCGCGAGCAGGCGGCGCGCTTCGCCGAAATTCTCGACGACGAGCCGCAGTCGGAGCTGGCGATGTTCCGCGCGCTCTCACGCGAGCTCGCCTCGAGCACGCGCGTCTACCTCGGCAACAGTCTCCCGATCCGCGAATGGGATCTCGCCGCCACGCGCGAGCCGCACGGTTTCGACTACGAAGCCAATCGCGGTGCGAACGGGATCGACGGCCAGCTCTCGACGTTCTTCGGCTGGTGCGACCCGTCGCGCGACAACGTCTGCATCCTCGGCGATCTGACCACCATCTACGACCTCAACGCGCCGTGGATCGTGCCGCAGCTCGGGCATCGCCGCTTCCGCATAGTGGTGATGAACAACGGCGGCGGCCGCATCTTCTCGCGCGTCGCGTCGCTGCGCGCCGTCGATCCGTCGCTGCGCGAGCGCATCATCGAAAACACGCACGACCTTCGCTTCGAGCATTGGGCCGCGATGTGGAACATCGACGTGACCGAGCTGCGGCCCGACAACGAAGCGTCACGCCGCGCCTGGGCGAGGTACGACGCGTTGTGGGCGTGATCCGCACGATCTCCGGCTTCCTCGGCCTACCATCCGATTGGGACTTTCTCCCCTGGCCGCACAGCACGACGAAGGGCGATGTGCTCCTCGGATATTCGATGGGCGGCCGCCTCGCGCTGCAGCTTCTGGAAAAGCAACGTTTCGCGAAAGCGATCGTCGTTTCCGCCGGCCTCAACGCGCCCGATCCGGAACGCCGCGAACGCGACGAGGCATGGGCGCGCCGCTTCGAATCGGAGGAGTGGTCCTCGCTGATGGAGGCGTGGAACGCGCAGCCGGTGTTCGGCGGACACGCTCTCCCGCGCAACGAAGCCGATTACGATCGCGGCGAGCTCGCACGGCAACTGCGCGAGTGGTCGCCGGCCGTGCTGCCTCCGCCGAAGCTCGAGGCGATCGAGACGCCGGTTCTCTGGATCGCCGGCGAGCGCGACGCAAAGTACGTCGAAATCGCGAAGCACGCGGTCGCACGCCTTCCGCATGCGGAGCTCTGGATCTGCCCGAATGCCGGCCATCGCGTGCCGTGGGAGCAGCCGAGGCTGTTCATCGAGCGATTGCGCCTCTTCCTCGACTTGCACTAACGTTCGGCCCTATGGCTGAGACGTGGCACAAGCTGCACGATTTCGAAGACATCAAATACGAGCGCACCGACGACGGTATCGCGAAGATCACGATCAACCGCCCCGAGGTACGCAACTCGTTTCGTCCCAAAACAGTCGGTGAGCTCAAGCAGGCGTTCGACATGGCCCGCGACGACGAAGAGCTCGGCGTCATCATCCTCACCGGCGAAGGCCCCGACGCGTTCTGCGCCGGCGGCGACCAGAAAGTGCGCGGCAAGGGCGGCTATGTCGACCCGAAGGAAAAGATCCCGCGCCTCAACATTCTGGACGTCCAGAAGCAGATTCGCTCGATGCCGAAACCGGTTGTGGCGATGGTGGCCGGTTACGCGATCGGCGGCGGCCACGTGCTGCACGTCGTTTGCGACCTGACGATCGCCGCGGAAAACGCCCGCTTCGGGCAGACCGGCCCGCGCGTCGGCTCGTTCGACGCCGGCCTCGGCTCGTCGTACCTCTCGCGCATCATCGGCCAGAAAAAAGCGCGCGAGATCTGGTTCCTCTGCCGTCAGTACGACGCGAAGCAGGCGCTCGAGATGGGCCTCGTCAATACCGTCGTGCCGCTCGAAGAGCTCGAGACCGAGACCATGAAATGGTGCCGCGAAATGATGGCGCTGTCGCCCATGGCGCTGCGGTTCCTGAAGATGGCGATGAACGCCGATTGCGACGGCCAGATGGGGCTGCTCGACTTCGGCGGCAGCGCGACGCTGCTCTATTACCTTTCCGAAGAAGCGCAGGAAGGGCGGGACGCGTTCGTCGAGAAGCGCAAACCCGATTTCAAGAAATTCAAGCGCTTCCCCTGATGAATCCCTGGCTCGCCGCCGCACGCCCGAAAACGCTCTCCGCCGCCGTCGTCCCGGTGATGATCGGCTCCGCGCTCGCGGCGCACGAACCGCCCGCGGTGACGTGGTGGGTGTTTTTCTGTGCACTCGGCGGATCGGTGCTGATCCAGATCGCGACGAATCTCATCAACGACGCGCTCGATTTCAAGAAAGGTGCGGACACCGGCGAGCGCCTCGGGCCCATTCGCGTGACGCAGGCGGGATTGATCTCGGCCGAAGGCGTCATGCGGATGGCGTATGTGTCGCTCGTGCTCGCCGCATTGTGCGGCATTCCGCTGTTGTACCGCTGCGGGTGGCCGATGCTCATTGTGGGATTGGCGTCGATGTTCGCCGCATATGCGTATACGGGAGGCCCGTACCCGCTCGCGTACCACGGGATGGGCGAACTGTTCGTGATCGTGTTCTTTGGTTTCATTGCGGTGGGCGGCACGTTTTACGCGCACTCGCTGCAATTGACGCGTTCGGCCTTGCTGGCCGGTTTCGCCACAGGCGCACTGGCGACGGTTCTCATCGTCATCAACAATCTGCGCGACGTCGCGAGCGACCGGACGAGCAACAAGCGCACGCTTGCCGTCCGCTTCGGTGAAACGTTCGCACGCGCCGAGATCGTGTTCTTTACGCTGGCGCCATTCGCCGCGATCGTCTGGCTCGCCTGGATGCACACCCAATGGGGTCTGTTGATGCCGTTGTGCGCGATTCCGCTCGCGCTCCTCGTGCTGGTGCGCGTGCAGCGCAGCCGCGGCGCCGAGCTCAATCGCTGCCTCGCACTTGCAGGCGGTCTGCAGTGGGCGTTCGGGATTCTGTTCATCATCGGCTCGCTCTTCTGATGCGCCTCTGGTTTCACCGCTACACGCTCACGCCGCGTCGCGCGCTGAGCGGCATTGCGCGTCCCGGCGAGCGGCACGGAGCGCTGTTGCGCGTGTTGACGGGCCGTGTGGCCGGCTTCGCCGACGTTCATCCCTGGCCCGAGCTCGGCGATGCGTCGCTCGAAGAACAACTGGCGCTCCTCGCGCGCGGCGAAACGACCGCACTGACGCGCGCATCGCTGCAACACGCCGCACGCGATGCGGACGCGCGGGAACGCGGTGTATCGCTCTTCGAGCACTTGACGATTCCGGAGAGCCACTGGCCGGGCAACGAGCCGCCGCCCGGCTTTGACACCGTGAAGGTGAAAGGCGTACAGCCGGTGCCGGAACATGTTCGGATTCGCATCGACTTCAACGCGACGCTCACGCCCGACGAGTTTCTGCGCATTGCCGCCACGTTGCCGAACGAGCGGATCGACTTCATCGAAGATCCCTGTCCATACGATGCCGAAACGTGGCGCGATCTGCGAAATCGCACACAGCTCCGGCTCGCGCTCGACCGCTTCACCGGTACGGCAGATGTGCTCGTCCACAAACCAGCATTGAGCGCTGAGTTTCCGTCGTTCGACGGCGAGATCGTGGTCACCTCGTACATGGACCATGCGGTCGGACAATTCGGTGCGGCGTACGTCGCGGCGACGAATCGGGTGTCGGCCCGTTGTGGTCTGATGACGCACGTGTTGTACGAGCCGGATCCGTTCTTCGAGCGCATCGAGCGTCGCGGCGCGCGGTTGCTCCCGCCGCGCGGGACCGGAATCGGATTCGACGATCTGCTCGAGGACCTTCCGTGGACCACGCTTCGTTGATCGACTGGCAAAGCGACGAGTCGCACGTTCTTCTCAATCCGCGCATGCCGGAAGAAGAGCGCGCCAG
Organism: Thermoanaerobaculia bacterium; assembly: GCA_036387295.1. GTDB lineage: Bacteria > Acidobacteriota > Thermoanaerobaculia > Gp7-AA8 > Gp7-AA8 > QHVT01. The sequence continues at coordinate 12,525 of DASVUA010000739.1, forward strand.
GCTGCAGTCGTACGTCGTCGATCTGCCCGGTCACCTCTGGCTCGCCACGTCCGGCACGACCGGCTCGTTGAAACTGACGGCATTGTCGAAAGAGGCGATGCTCGCCTCCGCCGCCGCGGTGAACCGGCATCTGCAGTCGACCTCGCGCGATGTGTGGGCGTGCGTGCTCCCGACGTTTCATGTCGGCGGGCTGGGGATTTACGCGCGGGCGTTTCTTTCCGGCGCGCGTGTCGTCGCCGATGCGTGGGACCCGAGGAGATTTGCTTCTTCTGAAGAGATGACGCTCGCGTCGCTGGTGCCGGCGCAGGTGAGCGACCTGGTCGAGGCGGGGCTGCGTCCGCCGGCGCAATTGCGCGCGATCGTGGTCGGCGGGGGAGTGCTCCGCGACGATTTCTACAGTGCGGCACGGCGGCTCGGATGGCCGCTGCTACCGAGCTACGGGATGACCGAAACGTGCTCCCAGGTGGCGACGGCGGCGCTCGCGTCGAGCGACCTCGTGTTGCTTGGCCACGTGGAAGCGCGCACTGGCGACGACGGCCGGCTCGCGTTCCGCGGCCCGTCACTATTGACGGGATACGGCACCGAACAGGGGTTCGTCGATCCCAAAGTCGATGGATGGTTCGTGAGCGAAGACCTCGGCACTGTCGAGCACGGCGTATTGCGTGTCGACGGGCGGCGCGGCGACTTCATCAAGGTGGGCGGAGAGTCGGTCGATCTGAACCGGCTCGACGGCATTCTGGCTGCCATTGCGGGGCGACGCGCCGCGGTGATTGCGATGCCGGACCTTCGCCTTGGCAGCGTCGTGCATCTTGCAGTCGAGGCCGGTGTCACGGGGCAGACGGTGCTCGATACATTTAATGAGAGCGTGCTGCCGTTCGAGCGAGCGCGGAAGCTTCACGAGGTGCGGGAAATCCCCCGCACGCCGTTAGGAAAGCTGCTACGGAAAACGCTCGCCGAAGAGGTTTCGAAATCGCTGGAATAGGTTTCACCCCAAGCCCGTTGTGCGTGGTCCCGACGCGGAAACGCGCTCTCTGACAATCCAACGGTAACTCTCGCGCCCGCAGCAGTTTGGCAGGCGAGAAGGGCCCGAAAAACCGAATCGGCGAGCTGGAAATAGGCACCGCCGGCATGTGGTTATGAAAGTTCCCTGCACGACACGGTTGACAACGTCGCGCACGGCACCTAGAATCCGCGGTCCCGGCAGCATCCCAGCGCAGCACCTCGCAGTTCGATCTTTTCCAGGCAAAGCACCTCGAGTCGTTACCGTTGTCCCCGTTCGTACGAGCCGCAACATTCCGCTTGACACGAACGCGAGGGTCTGGCAATCTTGCCGCCCTTCGCCAAACGGGGGCGAACGAAAAAAGCAGTAAGCGGTTGAAATACAAAGTGGTTGCAGCAGGTTGTACACGATCCCGGCGCAATGAAGTAAAGAGCGAAACGGGAGCGCAGGATAAGCGGTGAGCG
>DASVUA010000740.1:0-3145 GCA_036387295.1 Thermoanaerobaculia bacterium
CTCTACGGCGTCGGCATCGCGCTCGGCGTCGGCATCGCCTACTGGATCATCTTCCGGATCTTCACCAACTTCGGCGAAGTCGGCAACCTGCCGCCGCTCCTATCCGCCTGGGCCGCGAACATCCTCTTCGCGCTGGCCGCGGCGTACATGTTCTTGAATGTGGAGACGTGAGACGCGCGGCTGCGCCGCGCGGGCGTTCGGCGTTGGGCGTTTGGGGTGCATCGGTGTGAAACACGAAGGGCGTCGAGCGCCCGGCATTCAGAGCCAAAAGCCCCAAACGCCGAACGCCCAACGCCCAACACCCAAAGCCCATTAGATCGCGCTGACGATCTCGTCCGAAAGTCCCTTCCACTTCTTCAGGTACTCGCGGCGGTCGTTCTGGTACTTCGTGACGAGCTGGTTGTACTCGTCGCTGCGGCCCTGACGCTCGTACATCTTCTTGGGCTGCAGGTAATCGGCGTCGTCGATGCCGGGGACTTCCGTGGCGACGAGGTATCCGAAATCCGGATCCATTTCCCACTTGATCGTCCCCTCGGCGATCGCTTTCACGACCGCGGACGAGTGCTGGATCTTCACCTTCTTCGACCCCTCGGCCTTGCCGTCGCCGCCGATGGCGCCGGTGTTCATGAGGTAGACCTCCATCGGGCTGTCCTTCATGAGCTCGAGCATCCGGTTGCCCTGATAGGCGTGCAGCAGCGGGAAGAAGGGGTTCGTGCCCGGGACGCGCAGCGACTTGCCGGCTTCCGACGCGCCGCCGGCGCTCGTGCCCTTCGTTTCGCCGAGCATGAAGAACGCCGCGGCGAGCGGCCCTTCGAGCTTGGCGACGGCCGGGATGATGTTCTCGTTGCGGTTGAGGATCAGGAGGAAGTCGGCTTTCGACACCTCACGCGCGTCGGCCGCGCCGGCGATGTCTTCCATCCGGATGACGGCGCGGCCGTTCGGCGTGTACGACGTGTCGAAGTAGTCGATCTTGCCGCTGTCGTCCTGCGAGACGTTCTCGAGGTACGCATGTTCGGAGGCGCAGGCGTTGAAGATCGTCGGCTCGTCGTTCGGGTTGAGGCCGAACGTCTTCGCGAAGCAACCGTTCTCGGTCGCGTAGATCTTGCCGCCCGGCATCAGCGCGCAGAAGTCGTCCTGCACCGGCTGCGAATCGTTCTGCTTGGTGAACGTGGTCGTGGTCTTGCCGGTGCCGGAGAGTCCGACGATGAGGCCGACGCGCTTCTGGTCGCCGACCGGAATGACCTTGCAACCGGCGTGGAGCGCCAGACCGCCGCGCTCGTAGACCAGCTTGTTCCACATGCGCAGGCCGCCCTTCTTCGACTCGCCGAAGTAATCGGAGTTGAAGACGCGAGTGATGTAGTTCTGCAGGTCGACCGCGATCAGGCGGTCATCCGGGTAACCGTCCGCCTTGAGGTTCGGCGTGTAGATGACGGTGACGGCGGGCTCGAACGAGTCGAGCTCCTCGCGCGTGGCCGGGTAATAGAGGATGTCCTGCATGGCCGCGATGTTCGCGTTCGCCTTCTCGATGATGAGGCGCGCCGCGGTGCGGAACTCGGGATCGTTGCCGATGTAGCCCTCGATCACGAGCATGTCGCTGCGGCGGATGTAGTCGTCCTGGATCTGCGCGATCCGGTCGTACTCGGCGCGGGTGATGGTCTGGTCGGAGTGCTGCTCCGGGGTGTCGGTTGCGACGAACGTCGACAGTTTCGAGCGCGAGACCACGCGCGTTGCGACGTTGAGGTTGCCGAATTCGGTCGGGCGCGCGTTCGGCATCTCGGATGCGAACTGGCGCAACTGCTCGGGAGTGGGGTTCCAGACGACCGATTTCGCTTCAACCGGAAGCGTCTTCTCACGCTGGCCGCCCGTGGGAGGCGTTGCGCGCAGCGTGGGCGTGTCTGTGGCGGTCACCGTTTCGCTCATTAGGAATCCTCTTCGACTTGACGTTGAGTGCTTGTGAAACTGACGCAAGGATTGCGCCCTTCGGAGGCGCAGGATTCTACACGAGCACCGCGGCCGCGCAAGCCGCCGCGTGGCCGGGCACGCCTCCCGCACCCGCCGCGGCCGTGGTCAAGCGCACCCTTCATCGCGCCGTTCATGCCCTCGACCGGCAGTTCGACCGCCGGCGCCGTCCCGCCCGCGGCGGACGGATCATCGTCAGCCCCTACCGCGGGTTCGGCCGCGACGGCGAGCTGGGCGTACGCGGCCGCGTGCTGGTCGAGAAACCGATCACGACCAGCGCAGGCAACGAGCCGCTCTGGCGCAGCGTCGTGAATACCTACCGCCGCTTCGCCACCGACGAAGTAGCCGGCGCTCGCATTCGCGCGACCTACCGCGACGCGGTCGCCGAGACGACGTCCGACGACGAGGGCTACTTCCAGCTGCTCCTGCAGCCGAACGATCTCGCGCTCAACTCGCTCTGGCACGAGGTCGGACTGGCCCTCCCCGATCACGGCACGACGTGCATCGCGCAGGCGCTCATCCCCTCGCAGTCGGCGCAGTTCGCGATCATCAGCGACATCGATGACACGGTGCTCGTGACGAACGCCACCAGTCTCCTCGGCATGGCGCGCTCGGTGATCCGCAACGCGGCGTCGCGGCTGCCGTTCGAAGGGGTCGCCGAGCTCTATCGCGCGCTGCATCGCGACGTGAATCCGATTTTCTACGTCTCGAGCAGTCCGTGGAATTTGTACGAGCTGCTGCACGAGTTCATGGACCTCAACGGCATCCCGCACGGTCCGATGATGCTGCAGGACTGGGGCATCGACGAATCGACGCTCATCATCGCCCCGCACGAGACGCACAAGATGGCGCAGATCAACCGGATCATCGAGTATTACCCGGAGCTGAAATTCGTCCTCATCGGCGACAGCGGCCAGCACGATCCGGAGATCTATCTCCGCGTCATTCAGTCCCACCCGAACCGCGTCCTCGCCGCCTTCATCCGCGACGTCACTCCCGACCTGCGCGATCACGCCGTCGCCCGCATCCTCGAACAATCGAACGCCGCCGGCGTCGAAATGCTCTACGTCCGCAACTCCTCCGAAGCACTCGAGCACGCCCGCAGAATGCAGTTGGTGTGACCGATTCGCGCGCCCTCTGTTTGGTGGAGCGGCGGGCTTTAGCCCGCCGAGCACGAATCGGCGGG
>DASVUA010000741.1:0-2537 GCA_036387295.1 Thermoanaerobaculia bacterium
GCGCCGCTTCACCGGCAACAGCAGTGCGGCTCCCGCGAGCGCCCAGCATGCCCCCGGAATCGCAGCACGCCGCAATGTCGTGAGTCCCGCCGCGTCGAGGTAATACGCGAGACGCTGTTCATACACTGCCGCCGGCTGGCGCAGATGGCCGCGCGTGCGCAGTTGTTCCACACCTTGGCGCGCCACCGATTGCAACGCCGGACGCGCCGCCGGGAGTGACGGCAGGAGCCCGCCGCACAGCATCATCACGCCGGCAACGAGCAACGCCGCCCCCGCTTTTCTTCTGCGCCTCGACGCGGCGATGGCGATCGCCGGACCTGCAGCGAGCGAGGCGAACAAGACGAAGATCGCGGCGAGATATTCGAGCGTCAGAACGCGCACCAGCGGGATGTTTCGCGCAATCGCCCACAGCCCCGGCGGAAACCAGGAGATCACCAGCGCAACCGTTCCGATCGCGAGGCCGCGCCGAAGCGCCGCGGGTAAATCGCGCGCCGCGAGCAACAGCGCAAACAATACGAGAGCACCGACATAGCCGCCCGCGCGGAGATTGAAGTTCTCCACATGAGCCGGCACCGCGGTCAGATCGAGCTCGCCGCGCAATGGGCTGCCGAGGATGCCGGGGAGAATCTGCGAAGCCACCGCCCAGAGCCGGAACGGGTGCGGCATGGCAGGACGCAGCACCTGCGCGTGCGCATCGCCAAGGATGTTGAGAAACGGAATCACCTGCACCGCAAGGAGGAGAAACCCGAGCAGCGCACCGATGGCGGAGGGAATCAATGCCGCCAATCCATAGGTCCCCTTCTCCGCCTGCCACACCAGAAACATCGCAATCGCGACGACCCCGATGAACAACGTCTCCGGATGGCCGCCCGCCGTACAGAGCGCCGCGAGGAGAATCAGCAGTGCGGCGTTCGCACCCGCCGGCACTTTCACCAGCCGCCACGCGGCCGCGGCAAGCCCCGGCAACAGCGCGAACACATGCGTGATCGGAAACAGCAGCCAGACGATCGTGTAGCCGGCCGTCGCATAAACGATCCCGGAGACGACGGCCTGCCGCGGCGCGACCTCGAGCTCGCGCGCAAACCAGTACATCGAGGCCGCCGCGGCGAACAATTTCAGAAACGCCATCCACGCCCAGCCGTCGAGGCCCAACAACAGGCGCGGCCAGGTGAACGGCGAAAAAAGCGCCGTCTGTGGATTCGCAAACAACGGCGAGCCATCGCCTGCGAGCACATTCGTCCACGGTAACTCCCCGCGCCGCACGAGCCGCAGGATCTCGTGATCCCAAGGCACGAACTGCACGAGCACATCGCCCAGGAGCGTGTTGGACACGCGCACCCGCCGCGCCGGATCCGCTTTCCACGCATCAGTGTCGAACGCAAGATCGAGCGGCGCAAACGTACGCCCCGGCAGAAATCCGAGGCCGGCATAAAGCAGGGCAAGCCCCGCAAACAAAAGGAGAGCGCGTCGCATCGAACGAAAAGGACGAAAAACCGCGCGCACGATAACACCGCCCGCGAATCCCCCACGCGTCAGTCGACCCACTCCCTACTCCCCGCTCTCCACAAAAGCCCGGGCAACGGGCAACCGGCAACGGGCAACGGGCAACGGGCAACTGTTCACAAACCGCCCATCCCCCGCAACCGCCGCGACACATCTCACCCGCTTCAGGCGTGCAAGCCGCAACGCACAGTCCGCATGAAACGAAGCTTTACGCTGTTGCTCTTCCTCACGCTCGCCTGCCGTGAGAGCGTGGCACCCGACGCGGGAACGACCGCCGCGAACGAGGCGCCGGCCACCTCCTCCCCCGCCCCGGTCACGCCGCCTCCTGCCACGCCTGCCGCGTCGACCGACACGGCCACGCCGGCGCCGGCGGCAACCGGTCCGAAGCTGATGCCGGTTGACGAAGCGCCACGCGACCCGTCGCTCGTCGCCTATCGCAATCAGTTGCTCGCCGCCATCCGCAGCCGCGATGCGAACGCCGTCGCAGCGCTCGTCGATCCAAAGATCCGCACGTCGTTCGGCGACGGCGGCGGCGCCGCCGAATTCAGGAAAGCGCTGGCGCGCGAAGGTGCAATGGAAGACCTCGAGCTGGTCCTCTCCAACGGCGGCACATTCCTCGGCGACGAGGCGCGCGCATTCTGGGCGCCCTACGTCTACAGCGCCTGGCCGGAGAAATACGACGCCTTCCAATCCTTCGCCGCGATGGGGCCGAACGTCCCCCTCCGCGAATCAAAGAATCCCAACTCGCCCGTCGTGACGACGCTCTCCTACGACATCGTCACCCAGGTCATGACCGAAGGCGACCTGCGCCAGGTCAAAACCGCCGACGGCAAAATCGGCTGGACAGAAGCAAAACTCCTCCGCAGCCCGATCGCCCACCGCGCCGGCTTCAACAAAATCAACGGCAAATGGCTCATGAACGCGTTCGTAGCCGGCGACTGAAGCGGGAGGTTGAAGTTCGCAATGACTCGTGTTCAGTGGAGCGGCGGGCGAAAGCCCGCCGATTCATGCTCGGCGGGCTAAAGCCCGCCGCT
>DASVUA010000742.1:0-1754 GCA_036387295.1 Thermoanaerobaculia bacterium
ATGGTCAACTGGCTGCTCTCGGCCGACCTCTCGCCGGTCGAGACGACCATCGCGTACGAGCAGGTCGCGATCGAAGTGACGGCGCACGTCGCCGAGCACGAGCCCGACCCGTACATGGCGCAGGTCTACCGCTTCGGGATGCTCGAAGACTTCGATCATCTGTATCGCTACTCCGCCTTGCTCGACCGGATGGAAGGGAAGGACGCGAACAACATCACCCAGAGCTACTCCGACATCGTCCCCGGACGTCCGACCGTGATCGAGCATCGCGCGCCGGAGGACGATCTGCGGCGGCCATACGACCGGCGCACGGCGGACGCGCTCACGAAGCTCCACGCCACCACCATCATGGCCGCCGAGCACCAGACGCACGACTACTACATGAACATCGGTCCGCTCTTCGCCGACCCGGTCGCGCGGCAGCTCTACGCCGAGATCGCGTCGATCGAAGAGCAGCACGTGACGCAGTACGAATCGATCATCGACCCGGAGGAAAGCTGGCTCGAGAAGTGGGTCCTGCACGAAGCGGCCGAGGTCTACAACTACTACAGCTGCATGAAGAGCGAATCGAACTCGCGCATCCGCGCCATCTGGCAGCGCTTCGTCGATTACGAGCTCGGCCACCTGCGCGTAGCGGTGGATCTTTTCCAGAACATCGAAAAGCGCGACGCCGCCGAGATCCTGCCGAAGTCGCTGCCCGATCCGATCTCGTTCCGCAGCCATCGCGACTTCGTCCGCAAGGTCCTGAGCCAGGAAGTCGACCTTCGCGCCCGCGGCACCGAATTCATCCACGCGAGCGAAGAAGGTGAAGACTCGCCGTCGGTGCTCTATCGCACGCACCTCAATTCCGAAGGATCGCCCACCGAGACGGTGGCCGCCGGATATTCGTGGCGTCCCGGCACCGAAGTCACCGAGCTCGCGGCGAAAGCTGCCAAGGGAGGCGTGTAATGGAACGCGAAACGAGAAACGGAAGCGCGCCGACCGACCTCGGCACGAACAAAACTGGCGCCTCGATGTCGCCGATCGACACCCCGCGCATGATCGAAGCGGCGATGGCCATTCCGGTCCTTGCCGAGGGTGCGGGTGAAGTGATGAATCTGCGGCGCGCGTACGTCGCCGCCGCGCCGGAACCGATCGGCTCGATGCCGCCGCCGGTGACGCCGAAAGGGATGGGCGAGGCCGTGATGCACAGCCTGAAGGGGCACAAACCGACGGTGCTCCTCGACAAAATGGGGGAGCGGCTCGCGTTCGAGCGCACCGGCACGCGGATGTACGACTCGCTGCTGGTGAAAGTCGTCGGCAGCGGAATCACGGCAGTCGGCCCGACCACCCGCGATCTCGAGGAGCTGCGCGCCGACGAGCTGCGGCACTTCGAGCTCGTCCGCAAACACCTCGTCCGGATGGGCGCCGATCCGACAGTGCAGACGCCCTGCGCCGATGTCGCCGGCGTCACGGCGCTCGGCGTGCTGCAGGTGCTGAACGACCCCCGCACCACGCTCTCCCAGTGCCTGACCGCCGTGCTCACGACCGAAATGGCCGACACAGCCGGCTGGGAGCTTCTCGCCCGCATGGCCCGCGAAGCCGGTGAAACCGACATGGCCGACGATTTCGAACAGGCCCATGTTTCGGAGCAGGAGCACGACGTCAAAGTGAAGCGCTGGCTGACGGATCTGGTGATGACCGACGCCGGGTTGGCCTGACTCTCTGGTGGAGCGGCGGGCTCTTAGCCCGCCGACAGCTGATCAACGTCGGCG
>DASVUA010000743.1:0-19180 GCA_036387295.1 Thermoanaerobaculia bacterium
GTCGTCGACCGAGAGCCAGCCGTCGAATTGCAGTTGCGGGATGCGCGCGCGCAGCTCGTCGCTCATCGTGCCCGCACCTGCAACGCGGATCGTGAACGGCACGCCGCGGCGGGCGAGCTCGTCGCACAGCAACGGCAGATCGAGAATGCGTTTCTGCAATTGCTCGAGACGCCCGACGTATCCGAGGCGGAGCGGCCCTGCGTGCGCGCCGCGGGTGCGGCGAGGCGGCGCGACTCCGCCGGGAATGCTCGCCACCTGCTCGACCGACGTGAAGCGCCGCACTGCTTCAGCGATCAACTCGCCGCTCGTGATCGCGCAATCGACGAACGCCGCATAGCGGGCCAGATCGACGAAGAAATCGGCTTCGTACGCCTGGAGCGTCGTGGCGAGCCGGAGCCGATGACCTTCGCGTTTCAGCTCGGCGCAGACGGGGTATGTGTCGTAGAGGCGCGCGTTCAGGACGACGTCCGGATCGCGGGCGAGAATCGCGCGGCGCAGCCCGCGGCGGCGCGCGTATGCCGTCCCGCTGCGGCCGTCGAGATCGACGGTGCGCATGTCCGGATACGCGCGGCGGAAGCGGTCGGGATCGTGAAACCGCGCGCCTTTCGCGAGACCGACCAGCACCTCGATGCCGCGCGACGGAAGGTGACGCGCCAGCGCTTCGAGAATGCGCTCGACTCCTCCCGCGAGATAGTGCGACGGCGTCGCGATGAAGAGCCGCATGAGGCTCAAGTATCCTTCACTTCGTGCAGCCCGGCCTCGTCACGACCATCATTCCGGTCTACAACCGCGCCGCGATGCTGCGCGAGGCGGTGGCGAGCGTCCTGGCGCAGACGTACCGCCCGATCGAGATCATCGTGATCGATGACGGCTCGACGGACGACACCGCGGCGGTCGCAGACGAGCTCGCGGCCGCGCATGACGCAGTCCGCGTCATTCACCAGCCCAACAAAGGGGTCGGCCTGGCGCGCGAGGCGGGGCGGCTCGCCGCGCGCGGAGAGTTCATCCAGCATCTCGACAGCGATGACGTGATCTACCCGCGCAAGTTCGAGCTGCAGGTGGCCGGTTTGCGCGCGCATGCGGAGTGCGGTGTGTCGTACGGATGGACGCGCGGCCGGACGAACGGCCAGCTCACCGAGGCGCCGGAGTACGAGACCGGCCGGCGCATCGAGACGATGTTTCCCGCGATGCTGCAGTCGCGCATCTGGCTGACCTTCACGCCGTTGTACCGGAAGACGCTGATCGACCGCGCCGGGGCTTGGTTGCCGCTCATCAATGAAGAAGACTGGGAGTATGACGCGCGGATCGCCGCATTCGGCGTGCGGCTGCACTTCGTCCAGCAGTGGCTTGGCGAGTTTCGGCAGCACGACGGCGAACGGCTGTCGCGCCGCGGGTACGTCCCGCGCGTGATGCGCGACCGCGCGCGCGCTCACGCGCTGATCTACGAACATGCGCGGCGGGCCGGCATCGGCGATGAAGTGCCGGAGATGCAGCATTACGCGCGCGAGCTGTTTCTGCTCGCGCGGCAATGCGGCGCCGCGGGGCTGCCGTCCGAGTCGCGCATGCTGTTCGAGCTCGCACGTGAAGCGTCGGGGCCGCGGGGCGCCGCGCTCGCCTTCCGCATTTACTCGGCGTTCGCGCGTGTGGCCGGCTGGAGTGCGGCGGGGAAGATCGCTACGATGTCGGACCATCTGCGATGGCGTCGATCTCGGTAGTGATGGCTGTGTACAACGGGGCCGCGACGCTCGCCTCGACGATGGACTCGATCCTCGGCCAGACCGAGCGTGATTTCGAGCTGATCGCCGTCGACGACGGCTCGACCGACGAGACCCCGCGCATCCTCGCCGCCTACGCTGCACGTGATTCGCGAATTCGCGTGATCGCGCAGCAGAACACCGGCCTCACGCGCGCTCTGATCCGCGGCTGCTCGGCAGCGAGCGGGAAGCTCATCGCGCGCCACGACTGCGGCGATCGATCGCATCCCGATCGCCTGCGAAAACAACGCGCTCTGTTCGGCGATCCGGAGCTCGTGCTCGCGACCTGTCACACCAGCTATCTCGGTCCCGGTGACGAACTGCTCTACGTCGCCGCGGCCACCGGCGAGGCGATCCGCGAAAGCCTGTTGCGCGATGGCGCCGGCACGGTTCGCGGCGTCACGCACCATGGCAATGCGATGTTTCGGCGAGACGCGTACGAGCGCGCGGGCGGCTATCGCGCCGAGTTCCGCGTCGCACAGGATCTCGATCTCTGGCTGCGGCTCGCGAAGCTCGGACGGATTGGCGTCGTCCCCGAGGTGCTGTACGAAGCGCGGATCGAAGTGGGGGCAATCAGCGCCGAACGCCGGAACGAACAGATCGCCTCGGTCGCGATCGCACTGCAACTGCGCGACGAAACGCCCGGCGAAACGCGACGCGCCGAGCTTCTGCAGCAAGCGGCCATGATTGCGCGCGCGCCGCTCTCGAAACGCAACCGCAGGCGTGCCGAAGCGGCGACGCTGTACTTCATCGCGAGCTGCCTGCGCCGCGCGCGGCATCCGAACTGGTCGCGCTACGCGCGTCAAGCGGTGCGGCGCGATCCGCTGCTGCTGCGCGGCTGGGCGCTGTTCTTGAGGAAGTTTCGATGAAGCCGCGACCGACGTCGGACGGGGCCACATGAGCGAAACGAAAAAGCGTGTGGCCGTGATCGTGTCGCACGTGATCCAGTACCACGATCCCTTTTTGCGCCTGCTGTCCGAAGCGCCGGAGCTGGAGGTCGAGGTCCTCTTCTGTTCGCGCGCCGGAGCCGAGGCGTATCGCGACGAGGAAATGCAGGTCACGCTGCAGTGGGATCTCGAGATGCTCAGCGGCTACCGCTACCGCGTCCTCCGCAACTTCGGGTTCGGCGAAGGCTACACGCGCGCCATGAATCCCGGCATCGTGCCGGCGATTCTTTTCGGACGCTTCGACGCGGTCGTGCTCATCCTCGGCTGGGGCACCGTCACGTCGCTCCTCGCAATCGCCGCATGCCGCATGGCGGGCGTGCCGTTTTTTCTGTACGGCGACAGCAGCCATCCGCCACCGCCGCGCGCGCTGCGCGACGCATTTCTCCGCAACCTTTTCCGGCTCGCGGATGGCTTCCTCGTCAGCGGCGAGTTGAACGCCGACTATTACCGGCATTACGGCGCCGATCCGAAGCGCTTCTTCCTCCGGCCGTTCGCCATCGACAACGCCCGTTTCGAGCACGACAGCCGCTTCGCGCCGGGCGAGCGCGAGGCGATGCGGGCGCGGTTCGGCTTCACCGCGAACGACGTCGTGATCGTCTTTTCCGGCAAGCTCCTCGCGCGCAAAGATCCGATGACGCTGCTGCGCGCGGTCGACCTCATGCGCCACCGCAACCGCGCGGCGCTGCTTCTTCTCGGGAACGGCGAGCTGCGCGAATCGCTCGAGGCCTTCGCGCGCGAACGAACGCTGCGCGTGCACTTTGCGGGATTCGTCAATCAGCGCGACCTGCCGAAGCACTACGCGGCCGGCGACGTCTTCGTCCTGCCGTCGACATTCGAGCCGCGCGGGCTCGTCATCAACGAGGCGATGGCGTGCGGACTGCCGATCGTCGTCACCGACCGCAACGGCTCGATCGGCGACACGGTGCGTGAGGGAGAGAACGCGTTCATCTATCCGGCCGGCGACGCGCAGGCGCTCGCGTCATATCTCGACCGGCTCATCGACGAGCCTGCATTGCGCGAAGCGATGGCCGCGCGCTCGCGCGAGATCATCGCCACGTGGGACTTTGCGCGCGGCGTACAGGGTGTGGTGGAAGCGGTGCGCGCGACATGCTGACGATTGCGATTCCCACCTACAACCGCGGTGCGATTCTCTGCGAGACGATCGCACTGCTGCTCGCCTTGCCGGTTCGCGCGGGCGAGATCGTGATCGTCGACCAGACGCCGCGCCATCCTGCCGAAGTCGAAGAGAAGCTGCGCGCGTTCGAAGCGAGCGGCGCGATCCGGATGATCCGGCTCGACCGCCCCTCCATTCCGCGTGCGATGAACACGGCCTTGCGCGCGGCGAGCTATGAGCGCGTTTTGTTTCTCGACGACGACATCATCCCGGCGCCACAGCTCGTCGCCGCGCACGAGGAAGCATCGCGGGAGAGCGGAATCTGGGCCGTGGTCGGACAGGTGCTGCAGCCGGGCGAAGAACCGGGGCACTTCGACGAATCGGCGCTGCGCCGCGGCGAGCTGCGCGATCTCGAGTTCCGCTTCACGCACGACACCGCCACCGACGTGCAGAACGTCATGGCCGGCAATCTGTCGGTCGATCGGGAACGCGCTCTCTCCATCGGCGGCTTCGACGAGAACTACATCGCCGTGGCGTACCGGTTCGAGACCGACTTTGCGCTGCGCATCGTGGCGGCAGGAGGCCGCATCCGCTATGAGCCGCGCGCATCGATCCGCCACCTCAAGGCACCCGGCGGCGGCGTGCGGATGTACGGCGATCACCGCACCAGCGCCTCGCCGGCCCATTCGATCGGCGACTATTACTTTGCGCGGCGACACATGCCGCATTTCTGGCGTTACGTGGCGATCCGGTTGCGCAAGAACGTCGTGACGCGGTATCACCTCGCTCATCCCTGGACGATTCCTGCGAAGATGCTCGGCGAGCTGCGCGGCCTCCTCGGCGCGTTGCGATTGAAATAGTTGTCGCGCGCCGACAGCTTCTGAGTCACTGCCCGCAATGTTTGCTCTCGCCCTCTACGCCGTCTTCATCGCCGTCGCCTGCGCGTTCGCGCTGATCGACTGGCGTCGCGCGTGGATGCTCGTTCCTCTTTGCGCCGTGCTGCAGGACCCGGTGCGCAAGCTCACGCCCGGCGCGCCGGTGTACATCTCGTTCGCCGTCGTCGCGCTCTGGGCCACGATGGTGTTCGCGGCGAGAAACGCGATCGCGGCTCACATCGACGAATTCAGCCGGCGCTTCACCAGAATCTACACGGCCATCGTCGTTTTCCTGCTGCTGCTCGTCCTCGCGGCATTCAACGGCGTCGTCACCTTCGGCCTGGCGATGTGGAAGGTGCCGCTGCTGAGCTTGTTCACTTACTGCATTCCGCTCGTGGCAGCGCTCCTCGGGTACACCTGGCTGCAGCGCGAAGAGATGCTGTACCGCTACCTCACGGTGTATGCGGCGTTCACCTCGGTCGCGATGATCGGCTCGATTCTCGAGTACGCGCGCTTCGCATCTCCGGTCCTCGGGATGGTCTCCTTCGAAGGCGACTTCATCCGGCATCTTCCCGGCATCCAGATCCGGCTCCTCTCCGGAATCTATCGCAGCCCGGACGTCATGACGTGGCACGCCGCCATGCTATCTTCGATTGCCATCGCGATGGCGCTGCGCGCCGGGTTGAGCCGGAAGGCGGTGCTGTGGAGCGCGGTCGCGACCTACGGCTTCTTCATCTGCATGATCGCGGGGCGACGCAAGTCCGTCTACATGATCGTCGTGTTCACGGTCGTCTTCCTCTGGCGTTACATGCCGCGTCTGCGCGTGGGGCAGGTGCTCGCGTTGCTGGGCGTGGTCGGTCTGCTCGCCGGCATCGTGCAATACCTCGCCGCCGACGAATCGACGAACGCCTATGCGCTCGGCGCCGTGACGTCGCGCGGGGAGATCGCGCAGCGTCTCGAAGGTGGCGTGTTCGAGACGTTCCGGCAATACGGGTACATGGGCGCGGGCCTCGGCATCGCGACGCAGGGCGTCTATCACCTCCTCGGCTCCGAACATCTCGGCACGAGCGCGATCGGCTGGCAGGAAGGAGGCCTCGGCAAGCTGGCGGTCGAGGTCGGGCGGCCGGGTCTCATCGCGATTGCGGTGATCGCATGGGTCACGATCCGGCTGCTGCTGCGCCTCACGATCATCGCCGACGTGCCGGGGTCGTCGCAGTTCCTCCGGGCGATGCTGTTCGGCCTCGTCGCGGCGAATGGCGCGACATTCATCGCCTCGGCGCAGGCATACACCGACGCCGTGCTTGCGCTGACGAGCGGCTTTCTCGTCGGCTGCCTCTTCGCGAGCGCGATGCTCGATGAGCGCGGCGCTGCGGCCGCCGACGCCGCCCCCGCGACGCCGCCGGAACTGCAGCCGCAGTTGACGTCGCCCGCGCCGGCGTAGCACCGTAGCGGCGCGTTGAAGATCCTCCACGTCGCTCCGACTTATCTCCCCGCGCGTCGGTACGGCGGTCCCATCGTCGCGATTCACGGCCTCTGCAAGGCGCTCGTGGCGCGCGGCCACGAGGTCGCGGTCTTCACGACGAACGTCGACGGTGAGCTGACGCTCGACGTTCCGGTCGCGACGCCTGTGGACCTCGATGGCGTGCAGGTCCGCTACTTCGCGTCGCCATTTCGGCGGCTGTACTGGTCGCCGGGGATGCGGCGCGCGCTCGAAGCGGAGGTGCGGAACTACGACGTGGTGCACATTCACGCCGTCTATCTGTGGACCGGCATCGCGGCGGCGCGCGCGGCGCGGCGCGCCGGCGTGCCGTACGTGATCTCACCCCGCGGCATGCTGGTGCCGGCACTGATTCGCGAGAAATCGCGCCTCGTGAAAACGGCCTGGCTGCGCCTGCTCGAACGGCGCGGTTTCGCGAATGCGGCGGCGATTCACTTCACGACGGAGCTCGAGTGGGAGGAAGCGAAGCAGGTCGCGATCCCGCTTCCTTCACCGGTGGTCGTGCCGAACGGCATCGAGGTCGAGCCGCGCCCCGCCGTCGAGCGCGATTCGCACACCCTCGTCTTCCTCGGCCGCGTGAACTGGAAGAAAGGACTCGACCGCGTCATCGACGCGCTGCCGTCATTGCCCGCCGTGCGCTTGCTCATCGCGGGCAACGACGAAGAAGGGCTGACGCCGGTGCTGCTCGCCCGTGCCGCGGCGCTCGGTGTGAGCGAACGTGTCGAATTTCTCGGGCCTGTTTACGGCGCTGCAAAGAACGAACTGCTCGCGCGCGCGACGCTGTTCGTCCTCCTCTCCACCTCCGAAAACTTCGGGAACGCGGTGCTCGAAGCGCTGGCGATGGAAACGCCGGTCGTCCTCTCGAGCGGCGTCGGCCTCGCCGACGAAGTCGTGCGCGCGGAGGCTGGCGCGGTGGGAACCGAAAGCATCGCGCCGCTGCTCGCCGATGCGGCACGGCGCGCGCGCATGGGACGGAACGGACGGGCGCTGGTAGAGTCGCGCTTCGCGTGGCCGCGCGTCGCGCAGGAGATGGAGAACGCGTATTGCTCGACCAGATCACGCCGGTAATCCTCGCGCGCGACGAGGAAGTCAACATCGGACGCACACTCGGGCAACTGACCTGGGCGAACGAGATCGTGCTCGTCGACAGCATGTCCACCGACGCCACGCTCGAGATCGCGCGCCGCTTTCAAAATGTCCGGATCTTCCAGGGCGAGTTCGGTTCGCTCACCGAACAGACGACGTTCGGCCTGAATCAGGTGCGCACGCCGTGGGTGCTGCTGCTGGATTCCGACTTCTTCGTCCCGCACGAGTTCGCCGATGAAGCGCGCGCGCTGAAGCCGGGGCCGAACGTGCGTGCGTACATCGGCGCGTTCGAGTACGCGGTGAACGGCCGCAAGCTGCGCGCGTCGCTTTATCCGCCGCGCATCGTGCTGTTTCAGCGCGCGCACACGACGGTCTGGCAGGACGGTCACGCGCCACGCTACGTCGCGGACGGCGAGGTCGGAACGCTGACGACGAGGATCGTGCACGACGACCGGAAAAACTTCGCGCGCTTCATCGCCCGTCAGAAAAAGTACATGCGGCAGGAGGCGGAGAAGATCCGCCGGTCGGACGTCCGTGCGCTGCCGATTTCGGGTCGCATCCGCAAGCTGATCGTCGTCGCGCCGTTTGCCGTGGTCGTGCACACGCTCTTCGTCAAAGGATTGATCCTCGACGGCCGTGCAGGGCTGCGCTACACGTGGGAACGCTTCGTCGCGGAAGTGATCCTCTCGCGCGAATTGCTTCGCCGGCGCTCGTGAGTGCGGCCGCGTGAGAAGCTCACGCCGGCCGCTGAATCATGAGGTCGCCCATCACCAGCAGATCCATTTTGGTCCGCAGAAAACAATCCAGCGCCTCGGCGGGCGTATTCACGACCGGCTCGTTTTCGTTGAACGACGTGTTGAGCACGAGCGGCACGCCGGTCAGATCGCGGAACGCTTCGATGAGGTGGTAGTAGCGCGCGTTCTGCGATTCGCTGACCGACTGCAATCGCCCCGAGCCGTTCACGTGCGTCACCGCCGGGATCTGCGCCCGTTTGTCTTCGCGGATCTGGTAGACCTGCAGCATGAACGGCACGTCGTAATCGGTCTCGAACCACTCCCCCACCGCTTCGCGGATCACCGACGGCGCGAACGGGCGGAACGATTCGCGCCGCTTGATCTTGTGATTGAGGATGTCTTTCATGTCCGCGCGGCGAGGGTCGCAGACGATCGAGCGGTTGCCCAGCGCGCGCGGCCCCCACTCCATCCGCCCCTGGAACCAGCCGACCACGTTGCCGGCGGCGATCTGTTCGGCTGTCCGCGCACAGAGCTCGCGCTCGTTTTTCACCCGGTGCAGCACGCAGCCGGCGTCTTCGAGATCCTGTCGCCGCGCGAGACAGGCTTTGTCGACCGCGCCGTCCGCATACTCGGGACCCCAGTACGCGTGATCCATGACGAACGAGCGCGGATTGCGCAGCTCCTCGTTCCACACCCAGTACGCCGCACCGATCGCGCCGCCCGCGTCGCCGGCCGCGGCCGGAATGTAGAGATCGCGATACGGCGACCGGTCGAACACCAGGCCGTTCGCGACGCTGTTGTAGCCGCAGCCGCCGGCGAGACAGAGCGTCTTCATCCCCGTCTTCGCCTGCAGTGAATTCGCGAGCCCGAAATACGCCTCTTCGAACACCGCCTGCATCGACGCGGCGAGATCTTTGTGGCGCTGTTCCATCGGATCGGCCGCGGCGCGCGCCGGGCCGAGTTTCTCGACCAGCTTTTCCGAATACACCGTTCCGACCACAGGCGACCCGCCGTGCCACACCATGTCCAGGCCGTGCGTGTGATGGGTGAAGTAGTCGAGATTGAGCGCGAAGCGTCCGTCTTTGACCTGCACGATGTCGCGCATTTCATCGAGGTACGCCGGCTTGCCGTACGGCGCGAGACCCATGACTTTGTACTCGTCGCCGTAATGCGGGAAGCCGAGGTACTGCGTCATGGCGGTGTAGAAGATGCCGAGCGAATGCGGGAACCCGATCTCGCCGAGAACGTCGATCTGGTTGCCGCGCGCCACGCCCCACATCGAGCTGACGAAATCGCCGAAGCCATCGATCGACAGGACAGCCGCTTCCTCGAAGGGGGCGACGAAGAACGCCGAAGCGAGATGCGCGCGGTGATGCTCGACGTGATGGAGCCGCGGTTTGAGCGAGTCGAGCTTGAATGTCTCGACGAGCTCCGTCCGCAGATCGCGGATTTTTGCGCGATTCTCGAGGCGGCGCTTGATCGCGCCGAGCGACGGACGTTTCGCCACGACGAACTTCGCGCGCTGCAGCAGACGCGCGTTCGGATCGCGGTTGACGGCCACGCGGTCCACCTGATTCAGCGTGACGCCGACTTCGCCGAGGCAGTAATTGACCGCCGCGCTCGGGAATCCGGCCCAGTGCTTCACTCGCCGGAAACGCTCTTCTTCGGCGGCCGCGACGAGCTTGCCGTCGACCACGATTGCGGCGGCGGCATCGGCGTGATGCGCGTTAATCCCTAGAATGATCATGCGTGCGCGTCATCTTCGTGAATCGCTATTTCCATCCCGACCATTCTGCAACAAGTCAGATGGCGACGGATCTCGCGTTTCACCTCGCGAGCCGCGGATTCGACGTTGCGGCGATCACGAGCAGTCAACGATACGACGATCCGCGGGCGCGTCTGGAGTCGGGAACGGCCTCGGGAGTGCGCATCGTGCGCGTCTGGTCGACCCGGTTCGGACGTGGAGCGCTGGCCGGCCGGGCCATCGATTACCTCACGTTTTATCTCAGCGCGTTTTTCGCAATGCGGCGTGAGCGCAACGCTGTGCTGGTCGCGATGACCGATCCTCCGCTGATTTCCGTCCTGGCCCGTCTCGCGGCGCCGCGCGTGGTGAATTGGGTCCAGGATCTTTTTCCCGAGGTGGCCGAGTCGCTCGGGATTCGCGCGCCGCGCATCCTGCGCCGGCTGCGCGACTGGTCGTTTCGCCGCGCCCGCAGGAACGTCGTTCTCGGCGACCTCATGGCGGCGCGCGTGCCGAACGCCGTCGTGATTCACAACTGGGCCGACGCGGCATTACGGCCGGTCGAACGCGCGGGCGGCGAAGCGTTCCTGCTCGGCTACTCCGGCAATCTCGGACGCGCGCACGAATTCGACACGATTCTCGGCGCGATGCGCGCGCTTCCGGACGTGCGGTTCGTCTTCACCGGCGGCGGCGCGCAGCTCGAAGCGGTGAAAAACGCAGCCGGCGCAAACGCCGAGTTCCGCGCGTACGTCCCGCGCGAGCGGTTGAGCGAAAGCCTCTCGTCCGTCGACGCACACCTCGTTTCGCTGCAGCCGTCGCTCGAAGGATTGATCGTGCCGAGCAAGTTCTACGGCATTCTGGCCGTGGCGCGTCCCGTGATCTTCATCGGCGCGCGAGACGGCGAGCTCGCGCGCATCATCGACGCGCACCGGTGCGGCGTCGTCGTCGTGCCGGGAGATGTCGAGGGATTGACGCGCGCGGTCGAAACTCTGGCGCACAATCGCGAGGCAGCGGCGGAGATGGGACGCCGCGGTCGCGAGCTGTATCTGGCGCGATTCGCGCCGCAGCAGGCGTTCGCGGCGTGGGAAGCAGTATTGACGGAGGCGAGCCGATGACGCGGACGATGCGAACGAGTGCGCTGATCGCGACGAGCGCGCTGGCGGCGCTGGTGCTCGCGCTGTTTTTCACGCAGCTCGAGCTGACGCGCGCGGACGAGCGGCCGCGCGACGTGCAGGAGCTGGCGCGGCGCATCGCGCGGCGGCCCGCCGACTGGCTCGCCGCGTGCGCCCTCTCCGACCGTTCACTCGACTCCGATCTGCCGCGCCGCCGAGAACTGTGGCGCGCCGGGTACGCACACGCGGAACTGCTCGCGCCGCGCCGTCCGAACACCGCCGCCGGATTCGTGCGCGCCGGCCTCTTTCACTGGCACGAGCTCACGCCGGCCGAGCGAAAGGCGGTGCTCGACACCGCCGCGACGCTGATGGATCAGCCGGGCGTGTTCGAGCGGATGTATCAGCCGCTGTGGCAGCTCACGCGCGATCTCGCCTACCTGCGGCGTGTGGCGCCGCGCAACGCACACTCGTTCAGCATCCTGCGCGATCTCGCCGCGATGAACGGCCTTTTCGCCGATTACCGCGCACTCCGCGCCGAGTCGCGCGCGGCGCGCCTGCAGGCGTTCTCGCGCGAACGAAAACAGCTCGCGGCCGCCGAGCTGCTGATGTACGTCCCCGACCGGCTCGATGCCGCCGAAGCGCCGCTGGTCCGCGGCATCCTCGATGAGCTGAACGAGCGCGCGTTCGATCCGCAACAGCTTCCGGGACACATCGACAGCATTGCGCTGTTCGCAATCGAGCACAATCTGCAGCCGCTCGCCGCCCTTTCGCCGTTCATCGAGACGCCGAACGTGATGCGCGACGTCACCCGTGCACGCCTGGCACTCGCCCTCGGCGACCGCACTGCCGCGTCGCGCATCGAGCTGACCACCGCCGTCGTCGGCGCGAAAGAGTGGATTCCGTATTACGAGGCGCGCGCCGAGTACGAAGCGCGTCACGGCGACGCGGCGCTGGCAAAAACGTATCGCGACCGCGCCGCGTTCACAGCCCGCGGCCAGACCAGTGCGTGGGCTGGTTTGTGCGACGCCGATCTCTGCCTCTCCGCGACGCGCGAGCACGAAGGGCCGCTCGCGGTGACGCTCACGGTCGTGCAGAGCGACGAGGTGCCGTTGTACGTCGAGATCTACGTCGACGGCGTGCTGATGGCCGAGGGAGAAGTGCGCGACGTGCGGACGTTCGCACCGGCGGTCGGAGCGGGCATGCATCGCACCGAAGTACGCCTCGTGAATCCGCGCACCCGCAACGGCATTCAGCGCCGCGCGCGCTTGTCGTGAGTGAGTGAGGCGACCGCTGCGCCGCACATCGCCGCGAGCGTGGGGGGATTCGCCGGAATGAAGAAATTGAAGTCGAACAGCGCGTGCACCATGGCGATGGTGAGACTCGCGAGCACGGCCGCCTGAAACGCACGGCGCCGCCACGACAGCTCAGGCGACCCGACGCCGAACGTCATCCGCACGAGCGCGACATACCCGCCGAGAAGCGTGACGATCGCGATCGTGAGCCCGAGCGTGCCGCCAGTTGCCGCGATCTCCGCGTAGTCGTTGTGCGCGTGGTGATAGATCAGGCCGAGGTCGCGCTTCTGCTCCATCGACACCACCTGCTCGAACGTGCCCAGGCCGGTGCCGAAGAGCGAAAAGCGCTGCCAGAGCGCGAAGGCCGATTCGATGCCGATGCGGCGGCCGACCAGCGTCTGGCGCTCGAGCTCGTTCGGCACGAAGCGTCCGACGGTACGCTGCGGTCCGAGAAAAAGCACCAGTGCTACGAACAGCACGAGCCCGGCCGCCGCGCTGAACGCCACGCGCGGCACGCGGCGGCCCGGCAGCATCGCCGCCACCGCGAGCAGTCCCGACGCGAGCGACAGCAGCGCGCCGCGCGATTGCGCGAGCAGAAATCCGGTGATGCAGACGACCCCGGCGAACAGCGCAAACCCGGTCACGAACGCGTGATGCTCGAGCAGGATCAGCAAGCGCCGGGCGACCGGCAACTCGTCGGCGCCCGTCATCCGCCAGGCCGCGGCCATGAGAAACAGCGCGAGCGGCAGCACGATGGCCAGATAGTGCGCGAAATGATTCGGGTTCACGAATGTCCCGGTGACCCGATTGAAGATCAGGCGATTGGCCCATCCCCAGATCTCGTAGCGCTGCAATGCGGCCTCGCGGATTCCGTAGAGCGCCTGAAAACTCGCACTGGCGCAAAGCACGGACGCCAGCGCCATGCGCCGCGGATGCGAACGGACGAGCAGTGCGGCGGTCGCGAACGCGGCAAGGATCGCGGAGAGCCGGAAGAGCTCGAGCATGGTCGCTGGAGGATCGACCGAGAGCGGGTGCATGCCGCCGGCGGGGATGCCCGCGAGCGACGCGACGCGCTCGGCCGAAACCCAGATCGCCTGCGAATCGGGTGAGAGCTCCCGGTGCACCGCCTCCGGCAGCGGGACGAGCTGCAATGCGCCGGCGAGAACGAAGAGCGAGCCGCCGACACCCCAGATCACCCACGGGCGCGTCGGCTGGACGGCGTTGCTGCGATCGCGCGTCGCGTACAGGCGGATCGCCGCGGCGAGCACACACAGCAGCAGAGGAACGCCGATCAGCGGCAGCCGTGCGGCCGGGATGTTCGAGCCGAACGGCAACGGAAGCCACGCCAGCCAGACGACAAACAGCGTCAGGCAGGCGCGTTCCGCGGCCACAATCCCGGCAGTGGATGGCATGCGAGCGGGCATTGTAAAGCGCGCGTGCTAAACTCCGACAACTTCAGCGTTTAGAGGCGGAGAACTTGTGGGCGTAGTCACCCAGCGAGCCATTGCAGCCGTCATTGCGGCATTCATTCCGTTATCCCTTGCGGCGCAGAGCACGCAGTCGTCCGAGACGCTGCGCGATCGCGATCCCGACCTCGCCGGCGCAAAGAAGCTCGCCGCCGATCTGCAGGACGCGAATTTTCATTCCGGCGCGTTCTATCTTCTCTCCCGTCTGCGTCTCGCCGAGGCGGGCTACAGCGATGCGTCGTACGTGCCGACGGGCGATCAGTCGGGCGGCCTTTCGCTGCGGCTCGAAGCTCCGCAGCGGCTGTATTACGTGCCGCACAAGAAGACGGTCTTCACAGCTGAAGTCGTCCCCGGCTACAACTTTTTCCGCGGCGGCGACGACAGCAAAAAACTCGATTACCTCGTCCGCGGCGATGCGCATTTCCTTCTGAATCATCTCTATCTCGACATCTATACGCTGCGCGCCGATCAGTTGCGGGCGCAGGTCGAGGTGAACGAGCTCGCGCGGCTGCGCGATGAGGAAACGGGCGTGGCGGGCGAGTTCAAATACTCGAGCCGCACCAGCCTGCAGTTCGCCGCGCGCTATCGGGAACAGGAGTATCCCGAAGACCGGTTCGGTGAAGACGAAACGCCGCTCGCGCTGCTCGACCGCAGCGAGCGCAATGGCCGGCTGTCGTTCGTCCACAAGACGCTGCCGCTCACATCGTTCTTCGTCGCCGCGGAAGCGAGCGATTACGGGTTCCGCTACGCGTCGTACAAAGACAGCTCGCGCCACTGGGCAGGCGGCGGATTCGTGCACGACAGCGGACGGACGAACATTCGCGTCGAGGCCGGCCCAGCCGCGCTCAACTTCGAAGATCCGTCGCAGGAGGACTACTCCGGCATCATCGGGAGCGTCCGCGCACAGCGCTCGAACGGCCGCTTCACCTACAACGCCAGCCTCGCGCGCGACGTGGCGTTCGCAATCGTGGCCGACAACAACTACTACGTGCTCGACAGCGGCACCGCCGGTGTCACCTACAGCGCCACGCGCCGCCTCAACCTGCGCGCGAACGTCCTCGGGCAGCAGTTCGACTACAACCGTGAGGTCGCAGGCGCGAGGCGCCGCGACACCGTTTCGTTCACCAGCGTCGGCGCCGGCTACGCCTTCCGGAAGCTCGGTCTCGGCCTCGACGTCGGCTGGTACGAACGCGATTCGACGACCGAAGGGGATGTGGACTCAGGAATACGGTACGTCGTCCATTTGTCGTTTACGCCGTAATCGGTCAGTAGTAAAAATAACTTTCAGTGCAGGTTTGACGGTCGGGTGACGGTCAAATCGACGCGCTCGTCACGTGCGGAACGGTACCGTGCGGACGGTCCAATCGTCAGGAGTGAGCCCGTTCCGCCGCTGGTCTCGCAGCAGAGGCCGGTGGCCTGGGCTCGAGGGGATGGAGAGAACAATGAAGCGCTACGGAATCCTGATCTCGTTTCTCGTCACCGTCGCGACGTTCGCGTCCGTTTCGGCCGCGGCGCAGGATCTGCCGATTCTCACGACCGACGCACCGGTCGGCCCGCGCGACGTGCTCGAAGTGAGCGTCCTCGAAGACAAGAGCATCTCGAACCGCGTGACCGTCAGCGAAGACGGACTCATCGCATTGAACGTGCTCGAAAAGGTTCAGGTCGCGGGCCTCACCCCTTCCCAGATCGAAGCGCGCCTCAAGTCGCTTCTCGAAGCCAACTACCTCGCCAAGGCCACGGTCTCGGTGCAGGTCGTCGAGTTCGCCAGCCGTCCGATCTCCGTCGTCGGCGCGGTGATCCGCCCCGGCCTCATCAGCGCCGCGGCCAATACCACGCTCCTCCAGGCCATCACCCAGGCCGGCGGGCTCGCCCCGAACCACGGGCGCGACCTCTACGTCCTGCGCACCGGCCAGAACGGCCTCACCGAACAGGTTGCGGTTCCGATCGACGAGCTGTTGATGAACGGCAACCCCGATATGAACATCCCGCTGGCGCCGAACGATCTCGTCAACGTGCCGATCGATCTTCCGATCACCGTGTACGTCGCGGGGGAAGTGATGCGTCCGGGCAAGGCGCAGTTCCGCAGCTCGCAGACGCCGACGCTGCTTCAGGCGATCGCCGACGCAGGCGGCACGACCGACCGCGCCTCGCGCTCGGCACTCGTGACGCGCGTCGTGAACGGGAAATCGACCACGGTCAAAGTGAACTTCGGCGACATCATCAAAGGCCGCAAGGCCGACTTCGTGCTGAAAGACAACGATACCGTTTGGATCGACGAATCCCTATTCTGATAGGGAGCTATGGACCTCAACAGCAGCCAGCAACAGGACCTTCATCTTTCTCACTACTGGAACGTAGTCCGGAAGCGGTGGAAGGTCGCGGTCGCGATTCTCGCCGTCGTGATGACCGGCACGTTCCTGGCGAGCTACTTCTCGAAGCCGCTTTACCGCTCGACCATCCAGCTTCAGATCGAGCGTGAGATGCGCGCGGTGACGGTCGAGGACATCTTCGGCATCGCCGCTTCGGAGCAGGAGTTCCTGCAGACCCAGTACGTGCTGCTCAAGAGCCGCGGCCTGGCGCTGCGCGTGGTCGAAGATCACAAGCTCTGGAACGACCGCGAGCTCTATCCGCCCGGAGTCGCCGGCAAGACGCCGAAGGAACTGCAGCAGATCAAAGAAGGCATCGCTCTCTCGCTTCTCGGCGGGATCGAGGTGCTTCCCGTCCGCAACACCTCGCTGGTGGAGATTTCGTACGTCGGCAGCTCGCCGCAGCTCGCGCAGAAGATCGCCGATGGATGGGGCGAGTCGTTCATCCGGATGAACGTGGCGAAGAAGCTCGAAAGCGTGCAGCAGGCGAGCGACTTCCTGACGAACCAGATCACGACGGTGCAGGCGGATCTCGAAACGAGCCGCGCGGAGCTGCAGCGTTACGCGCAAAGCCGCGGCATCGTTTCGATGGGTGGCGACGGAACGAACGACGACGTCGTGATTCAGCGCCTCGAGCAGCTCAATCGCGACGTGACGGAGTCGCAGAGCCTCGTGTACGAAAAGCAGGCGGCCTACAGCGCGTTGCAGCGCACCTCGGCCGATGCCGTCGCGTCGGACGATCCGCTGGTCATGCGCCTTTCCGAAGAGCTGAGCCGCGTGCAGCGCGAATACAGCGAGAAACGGGCGCAGTACCTCGAAGGCCACCCGGTGATGAAGCAGCTCGCGCAGCAGATCGATAAGACGCGCGCTTCACGCACGGCGGCGGTCCAGCAGGCCTACAGCAAGAAACTCGAAGCAGCACGCGCCGAGTTCTCCGCCGCAGCGGCGAGAGAGAGCTCGTCCCGCGGCGCCTACAATCAGCAGAAGAACGAAGCGCAGCGCCTGAACGTCGACGCGGCCCGCTTCGGCGATCTCCGTCTGGCCGTGGAGACGAAGCAGGGGCTGCTCGCCACGCTGCAGAAGCAGCTGAGCGAAACGCAGGTCGCGGCGCGCCTCAGCGGCTCGGCCTCGTCCAACATCCATCTCATCGACGGCGCACGCCTCCCGACGGGACGCTTCAACCTGTCGATGACGAAAAATCTCCGGACTGCCTTTCCGCTCGGCCTGATTCTCGGCTTCGCGGCCATCTTCTTCCTCGAGTACATGGACCGCTCGATCAAGAATCCGGAGGAGCTCGAGAAGCTGACGCACTTTGCGTCGCTCGGCGTCATCCCTTCTGCCGCGTCGATGAGCGCGAAGCAGTACGGCTACGGCAACAGCTATGGCCGCTCGACACCGCGTCTTCGCGCGGTGGAGAACGAGAACGGCAACGCCGGCGTGGAGCTGATTCCGCATACCGATGCGCGCTCCCCGATTTCGGAGGCGTACCGCGCGTTCCGCACATCGCTGCTGCTCGCGTCGGCCAACTCTCCGAAGGTCATCGTGATCACCTCGTCGTTTGCGCGCGAAGGCAAGACGACGACCTCGGTGAATCTGGCAACGGTGCTCGCGCAGATGGGCAAGCCGGTGCTGCTGATGGATGCTGACCTGCGCCGCCCTCGCCTGCAGAAGGTGTTCACCGGGAAGATGAACCTCGGCCTCGTGAACTATCTCGCCGCGAACATTCCGCTCGAAGACATCATTCAGCCGACCGAAGTGCCGAACCTCTCGGTCGTGCTTTCCGGCCCCATTCCGCCGAATCCCTCGGAGCTGCTTGCTGCAGACCGCATGAAGAGCCTGATCGAGGAAGTGCGCGGCAAGTTCGCGTTCGTGATCTTCGATTCGCCGCCCGTACTCGCCGTCACCGACGCGATCGTGCTCGCCGCCAAAGCAGACGGCGTCGTGCTCTGCGTGCACGGCGGACAGACCCCGCGCGAGCTCGTGCAGCGCTCGGCCGAACGTCTCCGCCAGGCCAAGATCCCCGTCCTCGGCGCGCTCCTCAACAACCTCGACCTGCACCAGTACGGCTACACCTACCGCAAAGGCTACTTCGACTACTACGAATCAGCCGAAGACGAGGAAAGCAGCGTCCCCGCCCGGAAACGCGTGTAACGCGGAGAGTTGCCGGTTCGCGCTACCGTGCGGCTGGCGTTGCCCGTTACCCGACAGTTGCCCGTTGCCCGTTGCCCGTTACCCGGGCGGTGACGCGGCAACGAGTGCGCGCCAAGCTCTCACACGCCAATCTCGACGACTTGCGTACACTGTCGCTCCGCCCCGAAAGCCCGGGCAACGGGCAACGGGTAACGGGCAACGCTGTACGCAACGGTCACCGCGAACCATGATCGACATCCACCACCACTGCCTTCCCGGCGTCGACGACGGGCCGCACACGCTCGAGGAGGCGGTCGAGATGTGCCGGATGGCGGCGGAGGAAGGGATCACGACCATCGTGGCGACGCCGCATGTGTTGCGCGGACGGTGGCCGGTCTTCCCGCCGCGGGATCTGCAGACGAAGCTCACGGAGCTGCGTGAGGCGGTCGGCGACTCCCCTCGCCTGATCCTCGGCTCGGAGTACTTTTTCGGGCACGACATGGCGGATATTCTGCGCACCGGCGCCTCGATCGTGCCGCTGGCGGGGAGCCGCTACGTGCTCATGGAGCTGGCGGCGAACAGCGTTCCGCCGATGCTCGAGCAGCCGCTGTACCGCGCTCAGCTCGACGGCTGGGTTCCGGTGATCGCCCACCCGGAGCGGAATCTCGTCCTTCAACAGAGGCCCGAACTGCTCGTCCGCCTGATCCGCCACGGCGTGCGCGTGCAGTTGACCGCCAGCAGTCTCACCGGCGCCTTCGGTGCCGAGGCGCGGGCCGCTGCCGAGCTGTTCGTGAAGCATGGGCTGGTGCACTTTGTTGCCACCGATGCGCACAATATTGCCAAGCGGCCGCCCAAGGTGCGCGACGCACTCGGCCGCTTGCGGGAACTGGGCGGCGACGCGGTTGTGGACGCGCTGACCCTCGCCAATCCGCTCGCCGTGCTCGAAAATCGCGGCCTGCCGTGGGAGCCGGAGCCGCGCGAAGAAGCGGCCGATGGATTTTTCACACGGCTGCGGTCGTTTTTTGTACGTTGATCGCCGTACAATCAAATCGAGGCCTACCGATG
>DASVUA010000744.1:0-2903 GCA_036387295.1 Thermoanaerobaculia bacterium
CCGAAGAGCTGGAACTGGCTCTCGGCGATAACCCCACGTCCACTGCTGCATACGACGTGATTCGCATCCCGCCGATCGACGAGATCCTGCGCGGCGATGCGATCACACCCGTCTTCCAGCCGATTGTCCGGATGACCGAGAGTGGGATCTCGTCATTCGGATTCGAGGCGTTGACGCGCGTGCGGGGCCGCTGGCTCGCCGGCGGTCCCGTCATGTTGTTCGACTATGCCGCACGCCGCGCGAAGCTCGCCGATCTGAACATCGTCGCGATGACGCGCGCGATGCACATGGCTTCGCTGCTCCCCGAAGACTCCACGCTCTTCATCAACATCGACCCGTTGACGTTCGACGGACGCCAGCTCGTACCGGCTCTCAAAGCGGCGGCACGCCAGTCGTCGATGCCGTTCGAGCGGGTGATCCTCGAGGTGACGGAACGCTCGGCATTTCCCGATGACGCGATCGCAGGACGCGTCTTCGACGAGCTCCGCGATCTCGGTCTGCGCTTCGCCCTCGACGATCACGGCTCCGCTTACTCGCACCTCGGATTGATCAACAAGATCCGGCCGTCGTTCATCAAGATGAGCCAGACCTTCGGCACCGATTTCGAGGACGACGTCACCAAAGGGCGCATCGTCCGCCACACCGTTGCCCTGGCGCGCGACTTCGGCTGCGACACGATTCTCGAAGGAATCGAGAGCGGCAAGACGGCGCGCGCCGCCGCGGAGCTCGGCGTGACATACGCGCAGGGCTTCCACTTCGGAAGACCACGCGCCGCCGGACACTGGGTCGCCGCCAAAGCCACGCTTCGCGCAGCCTGAGGAACGCCAATGCTGATCGCAAGCATCATTGCAGTCCTTCTCGCCACCGCCGCCGCCGTGGTCCTTTTCGACCGCGCGCGGACCGAAGCGGCCGGTCTTCGCCTGCTCATCGAGATGAGCGGGCTGCTCCAGGTGAGCACGTCGTTCACCGAGGCTGTCGAGGTCGTGCCGGTATTCGGACGTCATCTGTTTCCGGCGCTCGACGGAGCGCTCTACATCGCCTCGGGATCGCGTTTCGTGCTCGGAGCCTCGTGGGGCGACACCCACAACCACGCCTCGACGCACGACGCTTCATGCTCCGCCGTGCATCGCGCACAAGGACGTCTGTTCGCGGCGGAAGAGCTGGCCGAACGATGCGGCGTCGCCGACGGCGCGACCATCTGCCTGCCGCTTCTCGCCGGACGCGAGACCATCGGCGTCCTCACACTTCGCGGACGCGACGGCGCATCGCTGCGGACCCGCACGAGCCTTTTTGCGAGCGCGTTCGCCGATCACATCGCACTCGCGCTGACGAATCTCCGTCTGCAGGAAACGCTGCGCACGAACGCGCAGCGCGACAGCCTCACCGGCTTGTTCAACCGCCGCTACCTCGAAGAAATGTTGACGCACGAGCTGCAGCGTGGGCGCGAAGGCAAGAGCAAGACGGGCGTCATCGTGGTCGACGTCGATCACTTCAAATCGTTCAACGACACTTACGGCCACGGCGGCGGCGACGCGCTTCTGACGCAGGTCGCGCGCGTGATGCAGAGCGCGTTCGACGACGACGCATTCATCTGCCGCTACGGCGGCGACGAGTTCGTGATCGTCCTTCCCGACACCACTCCCGATGAAATGCGCCGCCGCGGCGAGGCGCTGAGCGCCGCCGTCCGCGACCTGCGCATCAACGCGGATGGACGGATGCTCGGCAACGTCACGATCTCGACCGGGCTCGCATTCGCACCCGATCACGCCAATACCGTTCAGGGACTCATCGCCGCCGCCGACCGCGCTCTCTACTCCGCAAAAATCGCAGGACGCGACCGTGTCGCGTCACCGCCGCCGCAGGCCCTCGGCCGCGACGCCGCGTAAGAAAGGAGACACCCATGAGTGCCATGGAACAAGGTTCTTTCGAAAAGAGTGAACGCCGCGGATCGCCGCGTTTGCGCGTCGCCGACACGATTCCGGCGCTGATCGGACGTGGGGCCGGTTTCCTCGTCGACCTCAGCGAGCACGGCGCGAAGATCCGCCATACCTCCGTCGTCCGCCGCGGATCGGCAGTGCGCATCGCATTCGAGTGGGAGCGCCGGCGCTTTTCCGCCTCGGCCGAAGTGGTCGGATCGCGGCTCGTGTGCGTCGGGAGCGTGGAACGTCCTGCGATGTACGAATCGCGTCTCCGTTTCACCTGCGTCAGCAGCGAGGCGCAGCAGGTGCTCGCACGAACGCTCGACGCGCTGGCCGGACGCGACATGCGCCGCTGGGTAGCGAACCTGCGTGGCTGGCAGGACGAGATCGCGCAGCCGACCGCTCCCGCCGTCGCGCCGACCGCATTTCTCCGCTGCCGTCTGCTCGGCATCCGGTGGGAAGTCAAGTCGACCAACGACGTCACGCAGCCGCCCGACGGCTTCCTTCTTCCGGCGGGCATCGACGACAATGACATCGTGAAGTTGTGCGCGGACTATCTCCGCGCGGACACGGATGGACGTCACGTCATGCGCATGATGGCGGCAGCCGCGGTGGAGCAGTCCATCGCGGAAGCGGCCGCTCACGGTGCGCTGGCGAGATCGGCGTGAAGCGATGATCGCCCTCCATCCTGCGACGGCGGAGGCAGGGCGTGGAAGTGGATGTGCAGGACGAGGGGAAGTGCTACGGCCGCCCGCGCAACTGCGGCGGAGAGCACGGTTGAGAATCGCGATTGCGGATCATCACATGATCATCCGGCGCGGCATGCAGTTGATCGCCGCGAAGCGCGCCGGATGGACGATCGCGGCCGAAGCGGCGACAGCAGACGAGTTGTTCGCCCTGCTGCGCCGCGAGCGGTTCGACGTCGTCGTGCTCGATCTCACGCTGCGCGACCGCAGCGGCATCGACGTGCTCGCGCAGATCCGG
>DASVUA010000745.1:0-1676 GCA_036387295.1 Thermoanaerobaculia bacterium
CTGGACGAGCGCGAGACGCGTACAACCGCCGCCTCGGGCGCGATGGCGCGGCTCCGTCCCGGTTACTTTGACGTGCTGCGCAACGTGAGCGGCGGCACGCTCTATCCCGACGCGAACTCGACCCTCCGCCTCACGTTCGGCCGCGTTGCCGGCTACTCGCCGAAAGACGCCACCTGGCTGACGCCGCAAACGTCGCTCGCCGGACTGCTGCAGAAAGAGAAAGGGGAGGCGCCGTTCGCGAATCCCACCGCGCTGCTTTCCGCGGCGAAGGAATCGGCGAAAACGCGCCCGTACGTCGATCCGGAACTGAAGGACGTCCCGGTCAACTTTCTCTCCACGTGCGACACGACCGGCGGCAACTCCGGCTCGCCGACGCTGAACGCAAAAGGCGAACTGGTCGGCCTCCTCTTCGACGGCAACTACGAATCGATCGACGCCGACTTTTTGTTCAATCCCGCCGTCACCCGCTCGATCCATGTCGACGCGCAGTACATGCTGTGGGTGATGGACGCCGTCGACAACGCGGACGAATTGCTCAAGGAACTGGGAGTGGAGCCGAAGGTGTAGGGGCGGGGCGTTGGGCTTCAGGCGTTAGGCGTTTGGGGCTTTCGCGTACCGGCGATCACCCCAAACGCCCGACGCCTAACGCCCTATCCGCCCACCTCCAACAGCTCCACCACGCCGCCGTTCATTCTCAAGTGCACGGTGCGGTCGTACACATCGCGAACCCAGACGCGCGGGTCGCTCGAATCGATCGAGTCGACCCGCGCCATCAGGTCGTCGGGCGAATCGATCACTTCGCACTCGCCGTCGTCGGTGATGATGCGGATCGGGAATTCGGGTGCCATCATTTGGTAAACTGAGCGTCCTCGCTGAACGAATCAGCTCTCACAAGGAGTCCCTGAAAAATGTCCGGCCATAGTAAATGGAGCACGATCAAGCACAAAAAAGGTGCGGCCGACGCGAAGCGCGGCAAGATCTTCACCCGCCTCATCAAGGAAATGACCGTTGCCGCGCGCCTCGGCGGCGGCGACGTGGAAGCGAACCCGCGTCTCCGCGCTGCCGTGGCCGAAGCGAAGGCCAACAACATGCCGAAAGACAACATCGAGCGCGCGCTCAAGCGCGGCACCGGTGAAATCGAAGGCGCGCAGTACGAAGAGATGATGTACGAGGGCTACGGGCCGGGTGGCGTGGCGGTGATCGTCGAGGCGCTCACCGACAACGGCAATCGCACCACTCCCGAGATCCGCCGTATTTTCGAAAAGCACGGCGGCAACCTCGGCGCGCAAGGCTCCGTGCGCTTTCAGTTCGACAAGAAGGGCTACTTTGCCGTCGAGAAGAGCGCCGTCGGCGAGGACAAGCTGATGGAAGTCGCCCTCGAAGCAGGCGCCGACGACCTGCAGACCGAAGATCCGGAAGTCTTCGAGATCTACACCTCGCCCGAGTCGTTCGACGCGGTGCGTCAGGCACTCGAAACGAACAAGATCGCGACCGTCGACGCCAAGCTCGACATGATCCCCTCGACCTACGTCGCACTCGATGAGGTGAAGGCGAAAGCAATGATGCGCCTCCTCGAAATGCTCGACGACCACGACGACACCCAGAACGTCTACTCCAACTTCGACATCCCCGCCGAAATGATGGAAACGGCCTAAGAGCCGAACGCATTGGTTAAA
>DASVUA010000746.1:0-11181 GCA_036387295.1 Thermoanaerobaculia bacterium
GAGTGCACGCCGCACGAGTTGTTGCCGATCATGCCGCCGAGCGTGCACTGCGCGTGTGTGGCGGGGTCGGGACCGAAGGTGAGGGTGTGGCGCTCGGCCGCGCGGCGCAGGTCGTCGAGCACGATGCCGGGTTGCACGCGCGCGAACTGCTGGGTGGGGTTCATCTCCACGATCGCGTGCATGTACTTCGACATGTCGATCACGACGGCGACGTTGCAGCACTGGCCGGCGAGGCTCGTTCCGGCGCCGCGGCCGAGAATCGGAGCGCCATGCTTCCGCGCGAGTGCGACGGCCGCGACGACGTCGCTCACGTCGTGCGGAATGACGACGCCGATCGGCGTCTGGCGGTAGTTCGACGCGTCGGTCGCGTAGAGCGCACGCGTGCCGTCGTCGAAACGCACCTCCCCCTTGATCGACGCGCGCAGCTCGTCGTGAAGACGCGCCGCATCGATGTTCAGCGATTGCAGGCGATCGCGATGTTCGATGCGCGAAACGGGCGGGCGGTCGGCGTGCGGGAACGGAACAGGAGGGTACCGGTTGAACTCGCGGCTCACGGAGGGAGTGTAGTGGCAATGTCCCGGCCACACGCGGCGACGAGCGGGAGCGCGAGAGCGGCGGTGTGCGAGACACACCGCCGCTGCTGTTGGTCCGTTATCGCGAGATCAACTTCGAGAAGCGGCTGTTCTTTTTGTCCTGGTAGAGGAACGCGAGTTTGTCGCGCTCGAACCATTCGAACCACTGATCCCACGAAATGCGCTCCAGCGTGTCGGTGCCGCTGAATCCGGGGTAATCGATGCGCAGCACACCGGGATCATCGCCGGGGCCGGCGGTGCGAGCCACGTGGGCGGGGAAGCCGCCGCGCTCTTCGACCCAGCGCTGGATTTCTTCACGATCGGTGGTGGTGCGCGACGTGCCGCCGGACGCTTTCTTCGAGCCGCCCGACTTGCTGCTGCCGCCGCCGCTCTTCTTCGAGCCGCCTTTGCTGCCGCCGAGGAACTCACGTACGGCGCTGACGATCCGTCCGCCGATCGACTGCTGCGGTGCGGCCTTTTTCGAGCTGCCGGCGGAGGTTTTCGTGCTGCTGCTCGACGGTTTCTTGCCGCCGGACGATTTTGTTCCGCTGCCGGATCGACTCGATGAAGACGAGCCGCTGCCGGTCGAGCGTGTCAGGCCGCTCGATTTCTTTGAGCCGCCGCGCTTGTTCGAGCCGCCGCCAGATTTTGTCGACGCGGAGCTCTTCTTCGAGCCAGCGCTTTTCTTCGAGCTGCCCGACGTTTTCGAGCCGCTGTTCGCGGTGCTTCCGCCGGATTTTTTCGAACCGGTCGATTTGCTCGAACCCGTCGATTTGCTCGAACCGCTCGACTTTGTCGATCCAGCCGATTTGGTCGAGCCGCTCGATTTACTGCTTCCAGAAGATTTGCTGCTGCCGCTCGATTTGCTGGAACCGCTCGATTTCGAGCCGCCCGATTGGGTCGAGCCACTCGACTTCCTGGTCGAGCCACTCGATTTGGCGGAGGTGCTGTTCGACTTTTTGCTGGCGGAGGCGGATGAGGAAGAACTTCCGCCGCGCGATCCGCCGCTCGATTTCGTGGAGCCGCTCGATTTCGTGCTGCTGCTCTTCTTCGAGCTTCCCGATCCCGACGACGCGCCCGAGGTACCGCTCGACGATTTCGAAGAGCCGCTCTTGCTGGCGCCGGCCGATTTGCTGGAGCCAGTGGATTTGCTGGAACCGCTGGATTTCGTCGAGCCGCTCGATTTGCTCGAGCCACTCGATTTGCTGGATCCGCCCGATTTCGACGAACCGCCTGCTTTGCTCGAGCCGCTCGCCGCCGATTTCGACGAGCTACCAGAAGCTTTCGAACCGGTCGACTTGCTCGAGCCACTCGATTTGCTCGAGCCGCTCGACTCGCTCGAGCCGCTCGTGCTGCTGCCGCCCGATTTCGTCGAGCCGCCGCTCTTGTTCCCGCTGCCGCCCGATTTGGACGCGCCGGATTTCTTCGACGCCGCGGCGCTCTTGCGCGAGCCGCTGCTCTTGCTCGAGCTGCCGGTGTCGACGTTGGCGCGTGACACGAGCTTGTTGAAACGATTGCCTTCTTCTTCCGACAAGAGGAGCGCGAGCCCGTCACGGTCGAACCATTCGAAGAATTCGTCCCATTCGATCGGTTCCAGCGTTCCTTCTCCGCTGAAGCCGGGGAAGTCGATTCGCAGAATGCCCGGATCGTCGCCCGTCCCTGTCGCTTTCACCCGCGCGGGGTTTCCACCTCGCGCTTCCACCCATTCCCGGATCTGATCGTGGTCCGTCGTCGGCTGTGCTGTCGCCATCGCAACTCCTTTTGTTTCGTGGCGTACCGTGCAGAAGCATTGCCAGAACAGGCTGAACTTTTGCGCAACGCGCAAATCGCACAAACGGAGCCTGCCACAGCTCCGAAACCTAACGTCCTCTGATTCGTAACCGTATAAGCACTGATGAAAGCCCTCCTCCTCGCCTGCGCTGCATGGCTGACGTTCGCGTCCGCGCCGGCGCATGCCGTGGAGCGCCAGATCATCGGCGCCGAGCAGGATCATTCGGCGCCATCGCAGGGCGACGACTGCAGCTCGTTCTACCGCACCACCTTCACCAGTTTCCCCGCCCGCGCGCACGACGAGGAACGGCGCGAGGTGGAGGTCTCCGGCGTTCCGCAGGTGCGCGTTTCCTCCGCTCCGGAAGGGGGCATTTCCATCCGCGGCTGGAATCGCCCGACGGCGCGCCTCGTGATCTGCCGTTATGCCGTGGCCGACACGCTGGTGCACGCGAACCGCACCCTGGGCGAGATCAACGTGACGAGCCGCAACGGCGAGATCGCGGCGTCGGGCCCGCCGATCGACGCGACGCAGGCGTGGTGGGTGAACATGACCCTCTACGTGCCGCGCCGCACGACGGTCGACGTTCAGGCCGGCAACGGCGGGGTGGCGATCCGCTACATGGCGGGGCGGGTCAGCGCGTCGTCGGCAACGGGCGGCATTTCGGTGGCGCAATCGAGCGGCACGTACAGCATCAGGACCGACAGCGGCGGCATCACGCTGGACCGGGTGACGGGGCTCATCGACGCGATCTCGCGCGGCGGTGCGATCGCGTTCAAGGTCGCTCCGGCCGCGACGCCGTCGATCGAAGCAAAATCGGCCGAGGGGCGGATTCTCTGCACGCTCAAAGGGTGCGAGACGGCGCTCGAGGCAGCGAACGGCATGAGCCGCGTCCGCATCGGAGAAGGCACTCCCGACGTCCGCCTCTCCAGCTCCGGCGGCTCGATCTGGATCGGCCCCGTAACTTACTGATTTCGTGAGCGGTTAACCCGAAGCGGGCGCGGCACGGAACCTGCTACTTTGCTGCTCGCGCCGGCGAAGGCGATGCGGCGCAGAAAGCAGGAGCCGTCCATGGCTGCCATTCCCCAGAACGTCCTCGGCGAAGCGAGCATCCGGTACTACCGGCATGCGCTCGCCATCCTCAAGAACGCCGGTGTCCCGACCCTCGTCGGCGGCGCCTACGCGTACGCCCGCTACACCGGCATCGAGCGCCATACGAAAGACTTCGACGTCTTCATCCGGCGCGAGGATTTCGACCGCGCCGCGGCCGCCTTCGAGAGCGAGGGCTACACGGCCGAGCTGACGTTTCCGCACTGGCTCGGCAAAGCGTTCTGCAACGACGACTTCGTCGACCTGATCTTCAGCGCCGGCAACGGCGTCGCGGCGGTCGACGACCGCTGGTTCGAGCATGCGGTGCGCGACGAGGTCTTCGGCGTGGAGGTGGACCTCATTCCGGCCGAGGAGATGATCTGGTCGAAAGGGCTGATCATGGAACGGGAGCGGTTCGACGGCGCCGATGTCGCGCACGTCATTCGCGCGGTCGGCGACCGGCTCGACTGGACGCGCCTGCTCGAGCGCTACGGGCTGTACTGGCGCGCTCTCTACGCCCACATCGTCATGTTCGGCTTCATCTATCCCTCCGACCGCGACAAGGTTCCGGCCTGGGTGATGGAGGAGTTGGCGAAGCGAATGCACGAGGAAACGCAAGCCGGCGCCGCAAACGCGAGAGTCTGCTACGGGACGATCATCTCCCGGCAGCAGTACCTCAAGGACATCGGCGACTGGGGATACGACGACGCACGCGTGGTGCACAACACGATGTCGAGCGACGACATCGAGAAGTGGACCGCCGGAATCGCAGTCGATGGAGCGAAATAGATGAGCGAACGGAACACGCTTCGAATCGCGGCAGTCGCCGATATTCACGTCAAGAAAACCTCCGCCGGCGCCATGCAGCCGCTGTTTACCAAGGCGACCGAAGTCGCCGACGTCCTGCTGCTGTGCGGCGACCTCACCGACTACGGCACGGTCGAAGAGGCGAAAGTGCTGGCCAGGGAGATCACCTCCGCCCTGCGCATTCCGGCCATCGCGGTGCTCGGCAATCACGATCTCGAATCGAACCAGGAGACCGAGCTCGTACAGATCCTCGCCGACGCCGGCGTGGTGATGCTCGACGGCGATTCGTACGAGCTGCACGGCGTCGGCTTCGCCGGCGTCAAAGGCTTCGGCGGCGGTTTCGGACGCCGCTCCCTCGGCGCCTGGGGCGAGAAGATCATCAAGGACTTCGTCCACGAGACGATCAACGAGGCGCTGAAACTCGAGTCGGCACTCGCGCGACTCCGCACGCCGCAGAAAATCGCGCTGCTGCATTACTCCCCGATCCAGGCGACGATCGGCGGAGAGCCGCTCGAGATCGCGGCGTTCCTCGGCTCGAGCAGGCTCGAAGAGCCGCTCGATCGCTACCGCGTCAACGCCGTGTTCCACGGCCACGCGCACCGCGGCAGCCC
Source organism: Thermoanaerobaculia bacterium (assembly GCA_036387295.1). GTDB lineage: Bacteria > Acidobacteriota > Thermoanaerobaculia > Gp7-AA8 > Gp7-AA8 > QHVT01. The sequence goes on from DASVUA010000746.1 coordinate 4,848, forward strand.
GGAAGGACGCACGAAAGGAAACGCGCCGGTCTACAACGTCGCGATGCCGCTTCTGGCCGCGACGTATCCCGGCGAGACGCCGTTCCGCCTCATCGAGATTCCGCTGCGAGCCGAAGCGGTCGCGTGAAGGACCACACGTTTCTCGCCCGGGAAGGACGGTGGCAGATCTCCGGCTCCGTCGTCGACGTAGCCGGAAACCCGAACATCGCGATCGGGCTGGCCGTCGTCACGCACTCAGGCGAGCTCTGGATCCTCGAAGAGCAGGTCAACGAGCTGCAGAACCGCTACACAATCCTGCCGCTCGCCCCCGGCGCGACCGCGACGGCGTTCAACGGGGTCAATGGTGTGATGGGCGAGCTGGGAGGCTCGTTCGTGTTCTTCGACGATCTGCTCATCCTCACTTACACGTCGTCCGACTTGACGTTCCACGGATGCGAGGCGTTGCGCATGCTCGATGAGGATCGCTACGAAACGCGCGGCGCGCTGTTCCGCAACGGCGGCCACGTGTCGTCATGGTCCTACGTGTTGCAGCGCGCGTAGAATCGCGGCCATGCGCCATAACGCATTCCCCGGCGGCGTGACGCGTGAGGGACTCGTCGATTGGTATCGCAGAGCGCGCGCACGAACGCGCTCGCTGTTCGACATCGTCGTTCCCGATGCGTATTACGACCGGCCGGTCGCGCTCCGCAATCCGATCGTTTTTTACGAAGGCCATCTCCCCGGCTTTGCGCTGAACACGCTGGTGAAGCTCGCGCATAAGCGGCGCGGCGTGGACGAACGGCTGGAGACGCTGTTTGCACGCGGCATCGACCCCGAGGATGAAGCGTCGGTGCCGGAACAAAGCGGATGGCCGGCGCGGGAAGACGTGCACGCGTTCGCACGCGCCTGCGACGAGCTCGTGGAGGACGCGCTCCGCAACGCCCCGCTCGAAGACGAGAACGTGCCGGAGCTGCGCAACGGCGAGGCGGTCTTCACGGTGCTCGAGCACGAGCTGATGCATCAGGAAACGCTTCTCTATCTGCTGCACCAGCTGCCGTACGAGAAAAAGAAGGCCCCGGCGGATCGCCGCCTCGGGATCGCGGTCCCGGCGAGGCGCCCGGCGCCCGCGGCCGTCGCGATTCCGGCAGGCATCGCAACGCTCGGCGGTGACGGCACGCAGTTCGGCTGGGACAACGAGTTTCCGCAGCACCAGGTCGAAGTCCCCTCGTTCACCATCGACGCTTGCAACGTCACCAACAGCGAATACCTCGAGTTCATGAACGCCACCGGCGCCCGCCCGCCGCAGTTCTGGACGCGCGGCGAAACCGGCTGGTGCTTTCGCGGCATGTTCGAGCTGCAGCCTCTCAACGGCGACGCGCCGGTGTACGTCACGCACGACGAAGCGACGGCGTACGCGAGCTGGAAAGGGAGACGCCTGCCGACCGAGGCGGAGCTCGATCGCGCAACGTATGGCGAGCCATACGAGCCGCGCGGGAACTTCGATCTCGTCCAATTCGATCCGGTGAGCGTCGGCCAGTACGAACCGAATGCGTACGGCCTCTACGACCTGGTCGGCAACGGCTGGGAGTGGACCTCGACGATTTTTGCCGGCTTCGACGGCTTCCAGCCGATGCCTTCGTACGCCGTGTATTCGGCCGATTTCTTCGACGACGCGCACTACGTCTTGAAAGGGGCTTCGCCGGTCACACCGCGCGAGCTGGTCCGCCGCAGCTTCAGGAACTGGTTCCGGCCGAACTACCCGTACGTGTACGCGACGTTCCGAACCGTCGCGTAGTTCGCAGCGCGCGCAACAGTTGACCTTGACCGCGACGCCGCACGTGCAATCTGATGCGGCGCATGGAACCGAAGACTTACAAAGCAAAAACCTTCAACCTTTCCGATCTGAACGGCATCTCGAATCAGACGCTCGAAATGCATTTCAAGCTCTACGAGGGCTACGTCACCAATACCAACGTCCTCAATGAGCGCATCGCTTCGCTCGTCAAAGAGACCGGTGTCGCGCCGGCCGACATGCCGGTCTACTCCGAGCTCACGCGCCGTCTCGGCTTCGAGTACAACGGCATGGTCCTGCACGAGTACTACTTCGAGAACATGAAGCGTCAGGGCGGCGGCGAGCCGTCCAAAGGCTCGTCGTTCCGCGATGCGGTGGAGCGCGTCTATCCGAGCTTCGAGACGTGGAAAGCCGACTTCTCGAGCGTCGGCAAGATGCGCGGTGTGGGCTGGGCCATCACCTATCTCGATCCGCGCACCGGCTTCATCTCGAACCACTGGGTCGAGCTGCACGAGACCAACAACGTCGCCGGCTTCGTTCCGCTGCTGATCATGGACGTCTGGGAGCACGCGTTCCTGCTCGACTACAAGCCGGCCGAGCGCCCGAAGTACATCGAGGCGTTTCTGTCGAACGTCGACTGGGATGCGGTCGACACGCGCATGCAGCTCGGAGCGCAGACGCCCGCCACGCGCTGACGCGGCGCGACTCTCCTCGAACGCAAGCGAAGGATCCCCGCGCGCGGGCCGCAGCCGCCGCGGAGATCCTTCGTTTTTTTTGTAGCTTCTGGCGCGGGCAAGAACTTTGCGTGATAAAGTTGCGTGCAGATGGCGAGCAACGTCACAGCCGCAACCGGATCGGACGAAGCAAGCGAATCGCGTGCGGCGGCCGCGGTTCACGGCGCCGGCGCCCGTTCCGACGCTCGCAACCTTTCACTTCCGGCACGCGTATCACCCAGCATGACCACGCCGCTGATCGAGGTGTCAGGCCTCCGCAAGCAATACAAGTCTTCCTTCCGGAAGCCGCTCATCACAGCGCTGGACGGAGTCGACTTTCAGGTCGGTGAAGGCGAGCTGTTCGGGCTGCTCGGCCCGAACGGTGCCGGCAAAACGACCACTGTCAAAATCCTCCTCGGCCTCACCAGCGCCACCGCCGGAACCGCTTCCGTCTGCGGCCTGCCGGTCAATGACCCCGAGTCGCGCCGCCGCGTCGGCTACCTGCCGGAGGGTCACAAGATCCCGAACTACCTCACCGCCCGCCAGGCGCTCTCGATCTTCGGCCGGATGTCCGGCATGGAGAGCGCCGCGATCAACGCGCGCATCCCCGTGCTGCTTGATCGCGTTCGGATGGGGCAGTGGGCCGACGTGCGGATCAAGAAGTTCTCGAAAGGGATGACCCAGCGCCTCGGCCTCGCCTGCGCGATGATCCACGCGCCGCAGGTTCTGCTGCTCGACGAGCCGACCGACGGCGTCGATCCCGTCGGCCGCCGCGAGATCCGCGACCTCCTGCGGGAAGAAGCGAAGAACGGCACGACCGTCCTGCTCAATTCGCATCTCCTCTCCGAAATCGAGCTGACGTGCGACCGCGTGGCGGTGCTCCGCAACGGCAAAGTCGCAGCGTTCGGCTCGGTCGAAGAGCTCACCGCCAAGACCGCGAGCTACAAGATGGTCGCGACACCGATCGACGACAGCCTCGTCGCCGCGTTCCGCGAAACTGGGGCGGGCGTCGAGCGGGTGAACGGCCACGTCGTGCTGGCGGTGAACGACGTCGAGCACCTCAACGCGCTGGTCGATCGTCTGCGGGCGCGCGGCGGCATCCTCTCGGAGCTGACGCCGGTGCGCTCGACGCTCGAAGACGTCTTCGTCGATCTCATTCGCGCCGACCAGGTGGCCGGTTCGTCGGTAGGAGCGCACGAATGAGCCTCTCCTTCACCGCTGCATCGACGAGCACCACGCGAGAGGACGGAAGGTCATCATGAAAGTCATCGCCGCAAACATCGAAGACGTCATGCGCGAAGCCGCGGCGCGGTGGACGCTCGTCGCCTACTTTTTCCTCTCTACGATCTTCATCATCATCTTCGCGAGCGCGATCAACCTCGACATCGTCGACGGTGCGCTGGCAGGGGCGCAGCTGTTCGGCAAAGAGATCACGCCGAGCAACTCGATGTCGATCGAGAAGCTCGTCCTCGGATTCGAGACCGGCTTCTCCGTCTTTCTCTACTTCGTCTGCACGTTTCTCGCGATCTTCGCCACGGCGCATCTCGTGCCGCGCATGCAGGAAAAAGGGACCATCGATCTCTACCTCGCGCGTCCCGTTTCCCGCGTCGGGCTACTGCTGTCGCGCTACATCGCCGGTTTGATTCTGGCGGGAAGCAACGTCGTTTACCTCATGGGCTCGATCTGGTTGATCGTGGCGTGGAAGACGGGCGTTGCGAATCCCCGCTTCCTGCTGGCCGGCACGATCATCTTCTTCGTCATCGCGGTCCTGCTCGCGTTCGCGTTTCTGGTCGGCGTGCTCACCTCGTCGACCGCGGTATCGATCATGACCTCGTACGGCATCTTCTTCTTCGGCCTCATGCTTGCGGCGCACGATCGCATCGCCGCAGCGGTGTCGAAGGAGTGGCAGGCGTGGCTGATCGAAACGTTGTACTGGGTTTTCCCGAAGTCGGCCGAGCTCGGACAGGCGGTCGTTGCGTTCGTCGGCGGAGAGCAACTGCCCAAGCAGGTGCTCGAAGCTCTCTCTCCCGCGCCGTTTCTCAGCACCGGAGCGTTCGGCGCCATCTGTCTCATTCTCGCCTCGTGGCTTTTCACAAAGAAGGAGTTCTGAACATGAATCGCACTCCCCTGTTTCGCGCAGCAGTTGTTTCCCTCGCCGTCCTCGCGCTGGCGTTGCCGGTCTTCGCAAAGGACGACGCTCTCACGCTGGTTCCCGCCAACGCCGTCACGGTCGGCATGGTGAAGCTCGGCGAAATGCGTTCGAGCCCGCTCTCGTCGCTGCTGTTTCAGCACACCGACAAGATGAGCGCGGACGGTGAAGCCGAGAAGTTTCTCAACGAAACCGGCCTCTCGCTGACGAAAGACGTCGACGTGCTGGTCGTCGCGACCGCGCCGCGCACCGCGCTGGGATCGGAAGCCGACGTGCTCGTGCTCGTCGAAGGGCGCTTCAACGCGGAGCGTCTCACGAACGCGCTCGTCACCCGCGGCGCGTCGAAGAAAGCGAACTACCTCCTCCTGCCGAACGACGGCAGCGGCAACGACAGCGGCCCGGGCGCGGTTGCGTTCCCGACGCAGTCGCTTGCGATCGCCGGCAGCGAGCGCGCCGTCGTGGCCGCACTGGCCGCGCGTACCGATGGCGGCACCGGCTTCCGCGCACGCGGCGCGCTGGGGCCCGATCTCGCGCGCATCGACCCGAGCGCGACCGCATGGGCGCTGGTCGACGTGACGCGCGCCGCGCGCCTCACCAAAGGCGGCACGATCACGACGGGCAAAGGTCAGTCTGGTGAAGCGCTGCAGGCCGCGATCAAGAGCGTCTCGACACTCGCCGTCTGGGCAAAAGACAACGGCGACGCCCTGGAGCTCGGCGCGTTCGGCCTCTCGAGCGACGCCGAGACCCTCGAGCTGCTCGAAGACACGCTGCGCGGCGGCCTCTCCGCACTGCGCCTCGCGGTGAAGGACAAAGCGCCGGACATGGTGACGGTGCTGCGCCGCTTCGAGATTTCGCGCAAGAACGACGCGATCCTGATCGAAGGCTCGATCCCCGCGACGCAGATTCGCCAGCTGATGACGAAAAAGCGCGCGAGCAAGTAAGCCGCTCGAACCGGCAGCAACGAAAACGGCGGGCCACAGTGCCCGCCGTTTTTTGTTTGTGTCTCGATGAACGTCGGCCGCGCGCCGTGGCGCGGCCTACACGAAGCGCCGCAGATGATCGCGCCACCACGGCCAGTCATGCCCGAACTGGCCGGGCCACAGCTCGAAGTGATGCCCGATTCCTTTCGACCAGAGCAACGCCGAAAAGTCGCGGTTGTTCTGCACGAGCGAGTCGTACTCGCCGGTCGCGATCACCCAGCCGACGCGCGAGAGCTTCCCCGCCCATTCGCCATCCATGTTCGGGATGTACGACGTCGGCGAGTGGAAGTAGCAGTTCTCGTCCCAGTAGCCGTCGACGAACGACTGAATGTCGAAGACGCCCGAAAAGCAGATCGCGCGGCTGACCAGATCCGGGTAACGCGCCGCAAAGTTCGCGGCGTGATACGCGCCGAAGCTGGCGCCGTACACCGCGAGATCGCCGCGCTGCGCACGATTGAAGATGTACGGCACGAGCTCATTCCGCAGATACGAGTCGTACTGCGTGTGCCGCGCCGCACGCACCGCCGGATGGACGCCTTTGTTGTACCAGCTCTCGTTGTTGACCGTGTCGGGCAGCACGAGCTGGATCTCGCCGGCGTTCACTTTGTCCGCGACCGATTCGGCGAGCTTGAAGTCTTCGTTCTCGAAGTAACGCCCGGCGGATGTGGGGAAGAGAATCACCGGCCGGCCGAACTTGCCGAACCAGAGAAACTCCATGTCG
>DASVUA010000747.1:0-1726 GCA_036387295.1 Thermoanaerobaculia bacterium
ACGATCAGCGCAACTTCTCGCGCGCGCGAACGGCCGCTCGTCAGCTCGCTCACCGCCGCGGAGATCGGTTCGAGCTCGCCGCGCAGCAGCTCGGAAAGCGACGGCAACGTCGCGTCGGCCGAGCGGCCGGCGTCGCCCGGCAGGCTCAATCCCCCGTTTTCGAGCTGCAGCATCCGCAATGCGGCGCGATTGATCGAAAGCAGTTGCAGCTCGTCGTCGAAGGCGATGATGCCGGTTGCGACGCTTTCGAGCACGGTGGTCATGAAGCGGTTCGTCTCGGTGAGCTGCTGCCGCTGATGCGCGAGCTGCGACGACATGTCGTTGAACGAATCGACCAGCCGTCCGACTTCATCGGTGGCGGTGATCGCGACGCGATGGCCGACGTTCCCTTCCGCCAGCGTGGCCGTCGCTTCCGCCAGCGCCTTGATCGGAATGGTGATGCGCCGCGACGCGTAGATCGAGGTCCAGAGCGTGCCGAACAGAATCGCCAGCGTGACGGCGAGGAACAGCATCGTCTGCGAGGCCTTGAGCGTCTGCCGCTGCGAGCGGAGTTGCTGGAAGTTCCGGTGCGCGATGATCGATTCGTCGATCATCCGGCTGGTCGCGATCGGAATGAAGACGCCGGCCACCGCGACGTTATGGCCGCCGGGAAGCGGGATGGCGGTGCGAATCCATTTGCCGCTCGCCACGACGTCGATCTTCACCGCGCGTCCGTTGCGCACCACGTCTTCGAAGAAGCGGAGCACCGGATCGGCGACTTCGTGGATCGGCGCGCGCGGATCCGCCTGGGCTTTGATGAGGATGCCGTCGCGATAGACGGCCGCCAGGTTCACGTGGTGAAACTCGCGCACGTGGCTGAGGATCGCGTCCACCTGCGCCGGATCGGCGGCGGACGGGCTCGCGGCGATCTCGCGCGCCGCACCGCCGGCGATGTCGGCGGCCTGATCCTGCGCCATCTGCGCGATCGCTTCGCTGTTGCGCAGGATGGTCCAGACCGGCGTCGCGAACCAGCGGTCGATCGACACGCGCAGCAGGTCGGTCGCGACGAGAAACAGCAGAATCACCGGCAGGAGCGACGTGGCGACGTACGTCACGACGAGCTTCGTCCGGAAGCGCGAACCGATGATGCCGCGCTGCCGCTCGAGCACCAGCTTCACCACTCCGCGCAACAGCACGAAGAGGATGCCGATGATCAGCAGCAGGTTGATGTTCCACAGGACGAACAGCAGCAACCGATTGCTGAGCGCTTCGGGCGACAGTTCTTTCGCCTGCTGCGTGACGTAGTAGACGAGGCTCGTCGCGGCGAGGATCACGAGCGGCACCGAGACGATGAACCGCGGATCCTTGCGATACCGCAGGACGAGCTCGCGGACCGAGACGCTCATCGTTCGCCCGCCCGCTCGGCCGGCTCCGGTGTCCGCACGCGCGCTTCACGCCAGCTCGTCGAGACCTGCCACGGAATGACGTACATCAGCCAGCCGGTCATCAGTTCCGCTCGCGCACGGACTTTGAGCTTGTACGGCTTGCGGCGTCCGATGTCGAAAAAGTCGGCTTCTTCGATGTGGGTCATCGCGCGTTCGAGCGCGCCGAGCTCGTGGAACGTCTGCGAGCGGATCAGACGGCCATCGCGACGGTAATTGAGGAGGTACTCGCGCGTCAGCGAGTTGAAGGTGCAGATCACCTCGACGCGCGCCTCGTCGATGTCGTCGTCGAACCAGTTCGGGCG
>DASVUA010000748.1:0-6220 GCA_036387295.1 Thermoanaerobaculia bacterium
GACGCTGTTGAAGGGAAACTTGAAGCCGCGCGGCATGACGCCGGTGACGATCTTCGGCTGCGCGCCGAGGCGGATCTGGCGGCCGATGATGCGGGGGTCGCCGCCGAAGCGGCGCTGCCACAGCTCGTAGCTGATCATGACGATCTGAGGCTGGCCGAACGTGTCTTCTTTCGCGGTGAACCACCGCCCGAGCACCGGCTTCACGCCGAGCAGCGGCCAGAGCGTATGCGTGACGAGCGAGCCGCGCAGACGCTCCGGCTCCGCGCCGTCGGAGTAGAGGAAACTCGATGCGCCGGAGTGCCCGGCCACCGATTCGAGCGTTTTGCTTTGTGCTTTGAGGTCGGAGTAGTTCGGCCAGGAGAACGGTCCGGTCTCCCACCGCGGCGTCTGGCCGGTGACCGACACCAGTTCCTCGGGCTGAGCGACCGGCAGCGGCTGCAGCAGGATGGCGCTGACGACGCTGAAGATCGCGGTGTTCGCACCCAGCGCAATGGCGAGCGTCAGGATTGCGACCGCTGCGAATCCTTTTGCTTTCGCGAGCGACCGCACCGCATAGGCGATGTCGTTCTTCACACTGCCGCCTCGGCGAGATCGAACCCGCTCTCATGCAACTTCGATTCGGCGTCGCGCTCGCGCGTTTCTTCCACGATGCGGCCGTCGAACAGGTGAATGGCGCGATCGGCGTAGCGGGTGAAGCGAGGATCGTGCGTCACCATGCAGATCGTCGCGCCGCCGGCGTGCAGCTCGCGCAGCAGCTCCATCACCTGTTCGCCGTTCTTCGAATCGAGGTTGCCGGTCGGCTCGTCGGCGAGGAGGATCGCCGGCTCGCCGGCCAGCGCGCGCGCCACGGCGACGCGCTGCTGCTGACCGCCGGAGAGCTGCGCCGGAAAGTGCCGCATGCGGTGCGCCATGCCGACGCGCTCGAGCGCTGCTTCGACGCGGCGCTTGCGATCGGCGGCGGGAAGGCGCCGATAGGTGAGCGGCAGCTCGACGTTTTCGTAGACGGTCAGATCGCCGATCAGATTGAACGCCTGAAAAATGAAGCCGATCTCTTTGTTGCGGATGCGCGCGCGCTCGGCAGGCCCGAGGGATTCGATGGCCTGGCCGTTGAGCCGATACGAGCCGGAGCTCGGCGTGTCGAGGAGGCCGAGAATTGAAAGGAGAGTCGACTTGCCGCAGCCGGACGGCCCCGCGATCGAGAGGTACTCGCCCTGCTTCACCTCGAGGTGCACGCTCGTGAGCGCGTGCGTCTCGAGCTCGTCGGTGTAGAAGACCTTGCTCATGTCTTTGATGTGAATCAGCGCTTCGTTGCTCATTGGCGTTTCTCTCCCTGTTCGTGGCGCCGAGATCCTTCGCCGCGGTCGCGGCTCAGGATGACGACTGCGTCGTCACTTGATGTCGAGGCGGTCGAACCGCTCGTAATTGCTGGTGTCTGAGACGATGACCTGATCGCCGGGTTTGACGCCGGCGCGGATTTCGATGGCTTCCGCGGAGGCGCGGCCGAACTGCACTTTCACCCGCGCGGCTTTGTTGCCGTTGATGCGGAAGAGCGAGCCGGCCGACATCTCCTGCACGCTGACCGGACGGGCGACGAAGACGGCCTGCGGCACCCGGTCGAGCTCGATGGTGGCGTCGACGGTGAGGTCGGGACGTGCCCCCTGCGGCAGCGGATCGAGGATGGTGAGGTCGACCACGACCGTGCCGTTGCTGACCGCGGGATCGACGCGTGCGACGCGGGCTTTGACGATGCCGTTGCGCGTGTCGATGGTCGCTTCCTGGCCGAGGACGACATCTTTCGCCTGCACCTCGGCCACGCGGACTTCGGCTTTGAGGCGCGTCGGCTCGGCGACGCGGGCGAGATTCGCGCCCGATGTCACGCGCTGGCCCGCCTGCACGCCCACCTGTTGCAGCACGCCGTCAATTCCGGCGCGCACCTGCAGCGAGGCGGTCTGCTGCTGTCGAAGGTTGTTCATCGCGCGGGCCTGCTCGAGCTGCGCCTGCAAGGTCGCGAGGCGGGCACGCTGCGAGCTCGCAACCGTGGTCACACGGCGCTCTTCGATCGCCACGCGGCGCGCGAGCTCGTCGGCTGCACTCTGCGACAGCTGGCGCGTGATCGACGCGGCGAGGCCTGCTTTCTCGAGATCGGCGTCGGCTTTCGCCCGCAAGCGCGCCTGTTCGTGTTCGGCGCGCAGCCGTGCCGCTGCCGCTTCGCGGTCGAGCCGTTCGTTCTCGAGCTCCGCACGCGCTTCTTCGTACGCCGCTTCGGCGGCACGCACCTGCCATGACGCGTCACTCGCGCTCTGCTGCTGTTGCGGATCGGAGAGCTCGATGATCACGGTGTCGGCCGTGACGACGGTGCCGGGCTGCACGACGATCCGCTCGACGCGCGCATCGGTCGCGGCGGCGATCCAGCGGATGTTCTCGGGGACGAGCGTGCCGGTCGCGCGGATGGCGCGGGTGAACGGACCGCTCTTCACTTCATCGACGACCAGCGTGTTGCGATCGACCGCCGGCGCGGCCGGCTCGAGCCGTCCGAATGCAACGGTGGCTACGATCAGCGCGGCGACGACGGCGCCGATTGCCGCGTAACGGCGGTACTTTTTGTTTTTCTCAGGGCTGCGGGTGATGTCCATGTTGCCCGCCATCAACGCAACGCGGCTGCCGCCGGTTTTGAACGCGTAAGTCGTTGATTCTGCGAGGCGGGCGGCTTCGCGGACGAAACGGAGGTGTTCGTTTGCGCGATTCAACTGTCCGGGAATGGACACTCGCCACACGTCCAGCGTCGTCCTGGTGGAGCGGCACTCGCGGCGGAACGCGCAACTTACGCCGTCTTCCGCGCCGTCGCGAGCTCGCGACGCCGCTCCGCTACAATCGCGGGCGTGCCGAAACTGACGACCGAGATTCCGACGGAGCTTTCCCGCCAGATCGATCGCATCATTCGCGACGGCTGGTTTCCCGATCAGGAGTCGGTCGTGCGTGAGGCGCTGCTGCACTTCGTCGACGCAAAGTCGTTTCTCGGCGATTCGCCGCGCATGCTGCACCGCTTCGCTGCCGATGCGCTGAACGATTCGAAACCGGAGGTGGCGCTCAAGTTCGTCAGCCGTTCGCTCTCGCTCATGGCGAGCCAGGACATCACCGATTTTTCGCTCTACCAGGCGCTGGTGGAGTTGCGGGTCCAGATCCTGCTCGTACTGGAACGCGAGGCCGACGCGCTCGCGGCAGCCGAAGAGGCGCGCGAGAAGATGCCCAACAATCCGACCATCGCGCGCTGGATCGAGCGCCTGAGCAAGCACAGGCCTGTTAAAGGAATTGAAAATTAAAAATTGAAAATTGAAAAAGCGGAAGGTCACACACATAGAGGAGTGAGCTTCCGATCTTTCAATTTTCAATTTTCAATTTTCCATTCCGATCCTCACCATGCGAACCCGCTACTCTCATCTCGATCCTGAACTGATCCAGCGCCTGCTGGAGGAGATGGGGCTTCGGCGTCTTTTCAATCAGCTGCTTCTGCAGAGCGGAGGAGACGTCGAAGAAGCGATGCGGTGGATGCGCATGCTGCAGGAGCGGGGTTATCTCGATCCGAATCTCGATCTCGATGCGTTTTTCGCGCAGATGCTGCAGGAGAACGTGATCGGACAGGACGGCGAAGGCAACCTGCGGCTGTCTTCCGGCGGCGAACGGCAGATTCGCCGCGACGCGCTGGACGAGATTTTCGGCGGCCTGCAGAAATCGATGAGCGGCTACCACTCGGTGGCGAGTGCGGGGCAGGGAACCGAGCGCCTGACCGAAACGCGTCCATACCATTTCGGCGATGACCCGATGTCGATCGATTCGATCCGTTCATTGCAGAACGCGATGAAGCACAACGATCCCGCCGGGGCGATCACCATCACCGAGGACGATCTCGAAGTCTTCGAGACCGAGCACAACTCGAGCTGCGCGACCGTCGTGATGATCGACATCTCTCACTCGATGATCCTGTACGGCGAAGACCGGATCACGCCGGCGAAGAAAGTCGCGCTTGCGCTGACCGAACTGATCCTGACGAAATATCCAAAAGACGCGATCGACGTGCTGCTGTTCGGCGACGAGGCCATCGAGGTGCCGATCAGCGAGATCCCGTATGTGCAGGTCGGGCCGTATCACACCAATACCAAAGCAGGACTCGAGCTCGCGCAACGCATCCTCCGGCGCCACAAGCACGCCAACAAACAGATCTTCATGATCACGGACGGCAAACCGTCCGCATTGCACGAACAGGGTCGCCTGTACACGAACTCGTTCGGTCTCGACATGAAGATCGTCAACCGCACGCTCGAAGAAGCAGACCGCTGCCGCCGCGCGGGCGTCTCGATCACGACGTTCATGCTTGCCACCGATCCGATGCTCGTGAATTTCGTGGAGCAACTCTCCAAGATCAACCGCGGCCGCGCGTTCTACGCGTCACCCGATCGCCTGGGGGAGTACATCCTGGCCGATTACATTCGCAATCGGCGCAAATTCGTGCACTGACGAGTATTGAGGATTGGCGGTCACAATCCTCAATCCTCAATTCTCAATCCCGCCCCCGTTTTCCCCAGACGAAGCCTTCGCGAATTCGCGGATCGATTCCGGGACTGTACAAATGCGCGTACGGCCACGGGTCGTTGTTGGTGAAATTCGCGTTGTTGGCGAAGCCCCACGCGCGGAAGTCGCGATTGAGTGCGTCGGGTGATTTGCCGCTGAGCGCCTGGAGCGCGTCGTCTGTATTGCGCCCTTTTGCGAATTCCGCGATGAGCGTCGGGATTGCACGGTCGCCGTAACGCGCTTCGAGAAAACGGATGAACGTCTGCGCGACGGTGTAGCCGTGGCCCATGGTGTACGGATCGATCGCGTTTTCCATCACCGCGTCGATGAGCGGGACGGGGAGCACGAGCTCGGGCGCACGGCCGTGAAACGCATTGTCGTGCTGCGGCACGAGCTCCATCCGCTGCGCCAGCCCTTCCTGGAACCAGCGCGGCGCATTGTCGCCGGTGGCCTGTGCCACCAATGCATGTGTGAGCTCGTGCGCGATGACCGCAACCACCACCGGCTTGAATTGCTGCACGACTGCAAAGGGGAAAAGAATTTCGCCGTCGTACAGCCCGAGGATGTGATCGCTGCCGGTAATGCCCCCGCTGAAATCCTCCCAGAAAAGAACGTTCACCAGCACGCGGCGCGGATTGGGAACCGCCAGTCTCTGTTGCACGCGCGCCAGTTCGGCTTCGAGCAGCTCGCCGATGCGGCTGGCGATGGCCGGATTCATCGCCGGCGCATGACGCACGTCAAAATGCGGCGTGCGGATCGTGATGCCGGTGGCGGCGAGTGCGCGCCGCAGCTCGAGCTGACGCATGCGCGCCGCGACGAGTGCGTCGTACTTTGGCGAGCGCACCGCGCGATAAATCTCTGCGGCAAGGTCATGCTGCGCGATGTTGGCCATCGCGTCGGCGACGGAGATCAGCGTGGCCGGATAGGTGCCGCGCTTCATCAGCGCACGCACTGCATCGCCGGATGCGAGCGCGCGCGCTTCGTCGACGCGACCGGCGCGCAGGAGCGCGCGCAGACGAAGGACGAGCAGCTCCGGCGGCACGCTTTCCGTCCGCGGCGTGACGTCGCCGGTGAGCGTGAGGAGCTCGCGCCAGCGGTTGTGATGCGCGAGCGCAGCGGAGGCACGCAAGACGCGCGAGCGCGAGGCCGGCGCCGTTGCCCGAGCGGGGAGCGCGAGCAGCGATTGCGCATCGCGCAGCGCGGCGGCGTCTTCCTGCGCGTTCCAGTACGTGGCCGGCACGAGGCGCGCGGTTTTCGGCGCGAGCGCGGCACCGCCCGGAACGTCGAGTGCGGCGTTGCCGATCTCGACGCGCAGAAACTCGCCGCAGACGAACGGCTTCGCGCTTTGCGGAAACGCCGCCGGCGTGCTGCCGAGCGAGGCGGATCGCTGCAATGGTTCTTCCGCGGCGAGCAACGACACCATCGACAGCGCCCGCACGTCGTGCAGCAGCGGAAGGAGGCGCGCTTCGCGGACGAGCTCCTCCCGAGGCCGCGGCTTCAGCGTCCACGCAATCCGTAACACCCGCTGCGCTTCCTCGGCGTTCCCCTTCGCCGCCGCCTGCATGGCCCGGTCGTAGTAGAGCGCGGCGTCGCGAGAGCCGGTGAAGCGGCCGGCGGCCTGCTCATCTTCGAGCGACGACGCCGCTTCGAGCAC
>DASVUA010000749.1:0-2876 GCA_036387295.1 Thermoanaerobaculia bacterium
GTTTGCTGTGGGGTCGGCGCGGAGGATCGGTGTCGGAAACTTCAAGGAAGAAAATACTCGTCGTCGATGATGACGACGCCATTCGGTCGATGGTGGAGCGCGTGCTGCGCAGGGAGCTCTTCGACGTGGAGAGCGCACGCGACGGGTTCGAGGCCATCGAAAAGCTGGCGCAGAACGACTACTCGACCATCCTCCTCGACCTCATGATGCCGCGCGTCGATGGCCATGGCGTCATTCGCTTCCTCGAGACCGAACGTCCGACCGATCGCGCTTCCGTGATCGTCATGACCGCGAACCTGCAGGGCGCGATCGACACGGCGCAATCGAAGCCGGTGTTTCGCGTGATCCCGAAGCCGTTCGATATCCGGCAACTCGTCTCGCACGTAAAAGAGTGCGGCGAGCGCCCCTGATCGAGCTTCGACCCTCCCGACCGCCGGCGTCAGCAGAATCCTGCCGCGCCCGACTCGCGGCTGCAAAATTCCACTGTCAGATTCAACGCGCCGAGCACCTGCTTCGGCCCGTCGCTTGCTATTGATCGACGCAGATGTCTTCGCTTACCACAATCGTCGTCGTCGTTCTCGTGCTCGCCGTGGCCGTTGCCATCGGCCTGGGCCTCGCCTACATTCCGATGCGCCTGCTGCTCGCGCAGATGGCTCGCAACGTCAGCTCGTTCATCCAGCGGCAGCGCGACCGGAGAACGGCCGAACGCGGAACGCCCGATCGCCGGCAATTGTGACCTGCCGCGCCGCGCGCGCAGGCAAAGTTCGCCCGGATCACAACGCCGCTTCGATCGCCTTCACCAGTTCCTGATCGTTCGGCATGATCGCGCCGAGGCGCTTCCAGACGATTTTGCCGCTTCGATCCAGCAGCACCGTCGTCGGCAGCACTGAAGTCTGCAGCACGTTCGCGAGCTTCCCTTCCGCATCGAGCGCGATTGGGTACGTCATCTTCTGCTCGTCGACGAACTGCTTGACCGACTCGGGACCGCTTTCGTCGACGCTCACGCCGATCACCTCGAACTTGCGCGGCTTGTAGCGGTCGTGCAGCGCCTGCAGCTCGGGAATCTCGTAGCGGCAGGGGCCGCACCATGTCGCCCAGACGTTCAGCAGTACGACGTTCTGCCGGTGTCCGGCGAGCTCGAATTTCGAGCCGTCGAGCCACATGGCCGAGTACTCGGGCAGCATCGTGCCGACCTCGGTGCCGGTCGTCGTCGCCGCGGCAGGAGCGGCAGCCGTAGCACCTCGCCCCTGCTGCGCGCCATACCCGGACGTACCGGGAGCGGCGGCTTCTTCCTTCTTTTTGCACGAGACGGCGAGCACGAGAGTCAACGCCAGCAGCAGAACGAGTTTTTTCATCGCGAGGGATTCTCCAAAAAGAAAAACCCCGCGACAAGCGCGGGGCCGTAAACGATCGAAGATCGAGCGGTTACTTCTTGTCGTCTTCCGGTTTGCCCTTCTTGATGACCTCGGGCTCGGCGACGGCGTCAGCGGCCGGTTCTGCTTCGACACGGGCGTGCGTCACACCGACCACCACGCGCTCTTCGTCATCGAGAACCTTCACGCCTTCAGGAAGCTTGAGATCCTTGATGCGGTAGTAATCGTGACCGGCGAGCGCCGTGACGTCGACGTCGATCGAGTCGGGAATGGCGTTCGGCAGGCATTCGACGTGGAGCTCGCGAACTTGGAAGTCGAGCAGGCCGCCTTCCTTGACGCCGATCGCGGTGCCGGTGACGTGGACCGGGATCGTGACTTTGACCTTCTCGTCCATGATCACGCGGACGAAATCGATGTGCTTCATCCGGCGCGAGATCGGATCGATGGTCAGTTCCTTGATCATCGCGTGGCGCTGCTGATCGGTGCCCGCCATCTTGAGCAGAAACACCGAACGGATTCCGTGCTCGCTCTTCTGGATGAGCTCCGAAACCGACTTGCGATCGACCGTAATTGCCACCGGCTCGCGGTGACCACCGTAAACGACCGCCGGCACTTTGCCGTCGCGGCGCAGCTTCTTCGCCTGTTCCTTACCGGTGGACTCGCGGCGTGTGACTTCTAACGTGACCTCAGCCATGATGCTGACTCCTTGTGAACTAGTTCGAACGCGCGTAAAGGGTTGAGTCTGCGGGGTTATTCCCGGAGGACGTTCTCGGTTGCCGGCGATCAGTTGTCCGTGGCGCCTCGCGGAAAGCCGCAGACAACCGAGAAACCGCGCAGCGCAGACGCGCGCCTCACATCTCGAAGAGGCTCGACACCGAATCTTCGTTGTGGATCCTCTTGATCGCTTCTGCGAGCAGGCTGCCGATCGAGAGGGTCTTCAGTTTCGAGCACTCCGCCGCTTTGTCCTCGGTGGGGATGCTGTTGGTGGTGATGACGCTGTGCAGTTGCGAGTTGTTGATGCGGCCGATGGCGGGGCCGGAAAGCACGGCGTGCGTGCAGGCGGCGGAGATCGATTTCGCCCCCTTCTCCAGCAGCGCCTGCACCGAGTGGATCAGCGTGCCGGCGGTGTCGATGATGTCGTCGACGATCACGACGTTGCGTCCTTCGACTTCGCCGATGATGTTCATCACTTCGGTCTGATTCTTCGCGAAGCGGCGTTTGTCGATGATGGCCAGCGATGCGCCGAGGCGTTTCGCAAACGCGCGCGCCCGCTCGACGCCGCCCGCGTCGGGCGAAACGATGGTGAGGTCTTCCATGTCCTGCAACTGCTTGAGGTGTCCGACGATCACCGGCGCGGCAAAAAGGTGATCGACGGGGATGTTGAAGAAGCCCTGAATCTGCGCCGCGTGCAGATCGAGCGTCAGCACGCGATCGGCTCCGGCGGCGCTGATGAGATCCGCCGCCAGTTTCGCGGTGATCGGCACGCGCGGCTTGTCTTTCCGG
>DASVUA010000750.1:0-5495 GCA_036387295.1 Thermoanaerobaculia bacterium
CGTGAGGCCGACCGTGTTGTCGAGCACGACCTCGGCCGAGGCGGGGTTGGTGACCGGGTTGAAGTTGATCGTCGTTCCACGCCAGATGCGATAACGGATGACTTCAGCCGGATCGATGTCCGCGCCGCTCTGCGTGATTCCCTGGCAGCTCACGTTCGCGAGTGCCGGGTCGTTCGTCGCCGGCGTTCTGAACGAGAGCGTGATCCTGTTCGCCTCCGCGTTCTCTTCCTGCGTGGCGACGAGCTCCGCGATCGGGCCGGGGCGCGTCGAGTTGATCGGTGTACGGCTCAGGTAGTTGTCCGACATCCGGCGGCCGTTTTCGTTGATCGCCACGACCTTGAAGTAGTAGAGCGTGCCGGGCGTGAGGCCGAACACCGGCGCCGAGACGACGTCGCCCGGAACGACGACACCGATGTTGTTGTACTGCCCGGTCGCCGAGGTGTCGTACCGCACTTCGTACGTTTCGACGTTGCCGGTGACGGGCGGGGTCCACCGGACGCGCGTGACGCGGCAGGCGCCGACACAGACGGAGGTGACGGTCGGCGGCCCGGGTGGCTGCGTATCGGGCTCCGCCATGCCGCTGAGGCCTAGGTTACGCGGAGTGACGAGGCTGTCGAGGTTGTACGTGCGGTAGTTCTTCGCCGCGGCCAGAGTCTCGGTGGGATTGGTGTAACGGCGGTCCGGCTGCTCGTTCATGCCGACGAGCTGCACGCGCACCGACGTGATTTTCGAACGAATGGCGCGGTGTGCCCAGTTGGTCGTACCACCGATGTTTGCCGGGTCGAACTGACCGAGGCCGCCGATCTCGCCGTGCACGGTGTCGGGGAGCGCCGTACCGTCGAGGTTCTTGAGGACGGTCGTTCCGGAGAGGTCCTCGTAATAGAAGAACTCCAGGTTGCGGACGTTATTCGCGACAGGCGTACCGGTGTCCGGCAGGCCGTCTTCACCGATGGTGAAGCGGAGGAGCGTGTATGGCGGGTTGTTGCAGCCGGTCGCACAAAGATCGACGTTCGGAATGCTGACCAGCGTCTCGGGCGAGCCGCCCGGATAGACGGAGCGCGGCTTCGAAACGTCGGCGTAGAACTGCAGCGTGTTGGGATTCGGGCCGTTCACCGAGCGGAGTGCGTACGTGACGATTTCGTCGTTGCCGGTCGTGACGATCGGGAACTGACCGCCGGTCGGCTCGTACTCGGGCTCGCGGCCGTGGTGCGGGTTCGTATCCGTGACGATGTTGTAGTCGAGATTGCCGCGGATCGTGATCGCGCTGCGGCCGGCGAACTCGATCTGCTCGTCGGCCTGCTGGTACGCCGGACCGATCGTGACCCAGGTGACCGAGCCGTCGCCGCTGAACGTGGCGCCGGCGGTGGTCGGCCACGGAGACGGTTCGAGCGCGCCGCTCGTTCCGGCGGTCACGGCGCGATAGGAGTAGTTGTTCGCGACGGTCGGAGAAACGACGGCGCCGGTTGCGTAGGCGGTGCTCGGCTTCCACGGACCAGCAGGCGCCCGGACCGGGACGCCGTCACGGTCGGCGTCGAACCCGGCCATGCGGACGTCGGCGATGAGGCGGTCGAAGCCTGCGCGCGTGTTCTGCTGCAGGTCGGCCGACTCGACCGAGGTCTTGAACATCTTGTTGCTCTGGTCGTAGATCATCATCGCCGCCATCAGGATGACGATGAAGATGCTCGTGGCCACGAGGACCTCGACCATGGTCATGCCCCGCTGGCTGCTGGAAAACGTGCGTCGCGTCTTGTTCATGGTGTTTCTCCGTTAGGGGCGCTGCAGCTTCGACGAGTCGAAGGTCACGTTACGGCGGCGAATGCCTTCACTCCACTCGACCACTCCGCGGACGCGGACGACCTGCGCGGTCTGGATGGCCAGCGCGCCCGTCGTGGTGTTGAGCGGCTGTTGCGGGGTGATGATGAGAACGACCCGCCCGCTCGGGAGCTCGTTCGCGCTGTCGACGAGTCCGCGCCAGCGCGCGAGATAGCCGGCCGCGTCGTTCGTGGTGTTGCTGATCGTGCCGTCGGTGTCGCGAAGAATGCTGCCGGGATACGACACGCCGGCCACCGTGTTCGGCCCCGGCGTGCTGTTCGTGAGCCGGAAGTAATCGACCACGTCGGAGGCCGACATGACGGCGAGGTCTTCGAGCACGCGCGTCGCGATCGCGTTCGCCGCCGTCATCTGTTTGCCGCTGTAGACGTTCCGCCGTCCGATGAAAAAGAGCGTCACGATCGACATCAGAATGACGCCGAGGATGGCCATGGCCAGAAGCGTCTCGACCAGGTTGTAGCCTGCGTCGCTGCGCCGCGATTTCCGTTGGAGCTTCATGTGGAGCCGGTCTCCTCTCATTGCTGTTGCCTCATTGCGCGACGGTCTTGAACGACCCGCTCGGTGAGAACGTGATCGTCACATCGTCGTTCGGCAGCTCGTGCTCGGACGAGAGCTGGATCACGCGTGTGTTGACGCCGGTGAGGTTCTGGACGGTGCCGTTCGGCAGGAACGTGATGGTCGTCGAGGCGTTTTCGTCACCGACGAAGTAGACGATCTTGTCGAGCCGCTTCGTGCGACGGCTCGGCGGGATGACGTCCGGCAATTCATAGCGCGCACGCATGTCGGGATTGGTCGGATTGGCGCCGGTGTAGATCGTCATGGTCATCGGCGCGCTGCGGGTGATGGCGAGTGTGCGTACGGCCCGGAGGTCGCTGTTGAACGTCCGCGTCGCCGCTTTG
Source organism: Thermoanaerobaculia bacterium (assembly GCA_036387295.1). Classification (GTDB taxonomy): domain Bacteria; phylum Acidobacteriota; class Thermoanaerobaculia; order Gp7-AA8; family Gp7-AA8; genus QHVT01. Next base: position 2,730 of record DASVUA010000750.1, read on the forward strand.
ATGGCGTTCATGCGCGAGAAGTTCGTCATCGCCGGGATCGTGACGAGGGAGAGGACTCCGATGATTGCCACGACCACCATGAGCTCGATGAGCGAGTAGCCGCTTTGCGGGTCGTGTGGACGTGTTGCCGGCATGATCATGGGGGCTCGCATTGAGCGAGCGGGGTGCCAGTCGCCGGAAACGGATGTAAGTGTCTGAGGGCGATGATGGTTGCGAGTGCGTGGCGGTGTGGCGCCGGAAGGGGAGGCGCCTGAAAGTGATACGAAAAGTATCAGGCGGCGCGCGACGGACGCGAATGTCGGCAGCGGCCGATGTTCCGTTGTTGACTCTGCGGGGTTGCGGTTTAGAATGGCCGCGGTCGTAAGAATCAGCGAGCGAAAATATGGCGAATTACTCGGTGCTGCTTGTTGCTGCGCTCATCGTCATCTCAGTGCCCGTGCTGACGCTGTTCATCATCACGCCGCTGATTCGCGCCTCGCGTGCGAGCAAAGTGAAGCTCGAGCCGTACGAATGTGGCGTCGCTCCGACCTCCCTGGCCTTTGATCACCGCTTCTCCGTCAGATACTTCCTGATCGCGGTGCTCTTCATCGTCTTCGACGTCGAGACGGTGTTCCTCTTTCCCTGGGCGATCCGGTTCAAACAGCTCGGTTGGTTCGGAGCTGTCGAGATGGCAATTTTCCTTGCGATTCTCCTGATCGGTTACTTCTACGCCTGGAAGAGGAAGGTCCTGACATGGGTCTGATCGAGAATCGCTTCGACTCGAACGTTCTCACTACGACCGTCGACAAGTTCTTCAACTGGGCGCGCAAGTCCTCTCTCTGGCCGATGCAGTTCGGCCTTGCCTGCTGCGCGATCGAGATGATGGCGGTCCTCGATCCTCGCCACGACATGGCGCGCTTCGGCGCGGAGGTGTTCCGCGCCACGCCGCGACAGGCGGACCTGATGATCGTCTCCGGCACGGTGACCGAAAAAATGGCGCCGATCGTCCGCCGCCTCTGGGATCAGATGCCCGACCCGAAATGGGTGATGGCGATGGGCTCCTGCGCGACGTGCGGCGGTCCGTATGACACCTACGCCGTGACCCAGGGCGTCGATCGCCTGATTCCGGTCGACGTCTACATCCCCGGTTGCCCGCCACGCCCCGAGGCTCTGATCTGGGGCCTCATGGAGCTGCAGAAGAAAATCGAAAAGATGCACATCCTGCGGAAGGGGGGCGAAGCGTACGACTTCGCACGTGCCGCCGTCCGCGATTCGCTGCGCCCGATGCACGAAGGGCCGGCGTTGCGCGCCGAACAGGCGGCGCAACTGCGCCCCGCACCCGTTTCCGGCGTCAAGCGTGCGCCGGCGCCCGCCATCGCCGCGAAACCGAAAGCGGTCCCCGCCGAAGTGACCGATGCCCCGGCCGAAGGCGAAGTCTCTCAGGCGGAGATCGAACAGGCCGCCGCGCCCGAAGTCGTCCCGGGCGACGCGAGCGACGGCGCTTCGCCGGCCGTCCCCTTCCACCGCGACGACCTCACGCTCCCCGAGCGGATGGCCCTCGCCAACGAGATCGGAGGCAAGTGGGAGACGAAACTCTTCGCCGCCATGGCGCAGACCGACTGCGGCGCGTGCGGCTGGGATTGCGAAGGCTACGCAAATGCGATCGCCACCGGCGAGACCGACGACATCTCTCTCTGCGTTCCGGGTGAATCCGAAACGCTTGACATGCTCGAGTTGCTGATGAAGGAGGCGGGAAAGACTTACTCCGGCGTCTAGTGCCACCGGTTGTCCGTTGTCGGTTGTCTGTTGTCTGTGGTGTCGCGATCGAAGCGACGGCACGGACAACCGACAACCGGGAACCGACAACAATCAATGAGCGAGCAAATACCGCCGAGCTCACCCCCACCTGCGCCGCCGCCGGCGGCCGCAGTCACGCCGGCCGTGCCTCCGGCCGTCCCGGCGCGCAGTGTCGACGACATCAAACGCGATCCCCTCGTCGCCGCCGCGGTCTCGCGCATCGGCGACGCGGTGCTCGACGCGAAAGACTTCGTCGGCGAGTTGACGCTGTTCGTCGAGCGCGACCGGATCGTCGAAGTCTGCCGCGCGTTCAAGGACGACGGCTACGTCTACCTGGTCGACCTCGCCGGCGTCGACTACTCGAAATATCCGAACCACACCGGAGCGCGCTTCAGCGTCGTCTACACGCTCTATTCGTTCCGCAAGAACGCGCGCGTCCGGCTGCGGGTCTGGACGGCCGAAAATGAGCCGGTTCCTTCGGTGACCGCCGTATGGAAGACCGCGAACTGGCACGAGCGCGAGACGTTCGACATGCTCGGCATCGTCTTCTCGGGCCACCCGAATCTCGAGCGCATTCTGATGTGGGAGGGCTTCAATGGCTTCCCGCTGCGCAAAGACTTTCCGATCCGCGGCATCGATACGGGCGCGCGGATTTACCCCGAAGTCTTCCCGGAAGGTGGCGGCCCGAAGCCGGGATCGACCGGCAAACCGGCCGCCGACGTGAATCTCTACAAAGCCGACTGGAAGCGCTACGGCACCTGGCCACCCGCGCAGATCGGCGGCGGCACCGCGGCCAAAGCGGCACCTGCAAAACCGGCGGCTGCCGCCGCGCCGAAACCGGTGGCCGCACCCGTCGAGACGGCAGACGAGGAGGAGGCGACCAATGTTTGACGTCCATGAGATGGAGGTCAACTTCGGCCCTCAGCATCCTTCGACCCATGGCGTGCTGCGCGTCGTTCTCAGGATCGACGGCGAGCGCATTCTCGATGC
>DASVUA010000751.1:0-4301 GCA_036387295.1 Thermoanaerobaculia bacterium
AGACGTTGCGGCATCGCCACGCGCCCCGTCTGCCAGGTGAAAATCGCGTCGCCGAAATTGTCCGCGGTGCCGTCGCGCTCGAGCCAGTCGATCACGCGCGACGCCTGCGCGCGCAGGCGATCGTCGTCGGCGGCAGACAAGACGAAGAGGTACTGCTCTTCGGCGGGACTCGGTTTCGCGCCGCTCGCGTACTCCTGCAGGACGACGTGCGCGTTGGTTCCGCCTGAACCGAAGCTGCTCACCGCCGCGATGCGTAACCGGTCGGACTCCCATTCGCGCAACCGGTCCTGAATGAACAGCGGCGTGTCGTTCAGCAGAATTTTGGGATTGAGCTGTTCGAAATGAATCGAGGCGGGAAGCTGGCGATGACGGAGCGCGAGGAGAATCTTCAGCAGACCTGTAATCCCGGCGGCCGACTCCAGGTGTCCGACATTGCTTTTCACCGAGCCGATGGCGCAGGACGCGGAGGGTTGCGTCGAGCCGAGCTCCGCATACGCCGCCTTGATGCCCTGAATCTCGATCGGGTCGCCGACCGTCGTACCGGTGCCGTGCGCCTCGATGTAACTCAGTTCGTCCGCCGAGATCGCCGCGTCTTTCCAGGCGGCGAGCAGCAGTTCTTTCTGTTTGCGCGGGTCCGGAACGGTGAGCCCGCCGGCGTGACTGGAGGACGCGCGCACGGCCGTGGTACGAGGAGAGCGCCAGGCGCCATGATTGATCGCGCTGCCGCGGATCACGGCGTGAATGTGATTCGCATCCGCAATCGCCGCGCGGAGTGGCTTGAGCAGGAGAACGACCGCGCCTTCAGAGCGCACATACCCGTTCGCGCTGGCGTCGAACACCTTGCAGCGGCCGTCGGGCGACAGCATGCCCGCCTTGTGATACGCGATCGACAGATCGGGATGGCAGATGAGATTCACGCCACCGACGAGCGCCGCACTGCATTCACCGGCGCGCAGCGATTGCACCGCCGAATGCAGCGCCACCAGCGAAGACGAACAGGCAGTATCGACGACGAGACTCGGACCGGACAGGTCGAAGAAATACGAAACGCGATTGGCGATCACGGCCAGAGAACTGCCGACACCGTGGTGCGGCTCGACCTCCACTCCCGCTTCCTGCACGAGCCGGCTGTAATCGCAAGTGCTCGCGCCGACGAATACGCCCGCATTCGTCCCCTTCAATGCGGCGGGCAGAATTCCGGCGTCTTCCAGACAGGCAAACGACAGCTCCAGCAGCATCCTCTGCTGCGGGTCGGTCAGCCGCGCTTCTGCAGGGGACATCCGGAAGAACGCGGCGTCGAACGCATCGCCGTCGGCCACGAACCCTCCGCGGTCGATGCCGGGAAACTCGTCTGCCGACGGCCATTCGCGCCGCGAGGCAGGGAACGTTCCGACGACCGACTCGCCCGCGGCGAGAACCTGCCATAGCTGTTCCGGCGTTTCGATTCCGCCCGGAAGCCTGCAGGCCATGCCGACGATCGCAATGTCGTTTCTGCCGGCTTCCGCCGATTGAGCGGTTTCTGCCGCCGTCATTTCACTGCCCTGGTCTTGATCCATGGAATCGGTCTCGTAATTTCGTCGCTGATCGGCGGCACTGCAGAGCCAGGGCGTTACTTCTCCTGGATGAAGTCGAGCTTCGCGGTCTTGTACTTTTCTTTGTTCAGGATGCGCTGCAGCCGCGGCACGACGATGAACAGCACCCGCGGGCGCGCCGCATTCAGCAGCAGGTCGGGGACGAAGCCCCCCTCGTTCATGTTGACGATGTACTCCACGTCGACCTGCCCGTCGCCCACCGGATTCATCCGCCAGGAGTTGTTCATGTCGGTCACGCGGAAGCAGCAGTCGTTCGGCGGGAGCTTGCTCAGTGCGGAGACGTAATCGACGAGCACTTCTTTCGTCTGCGGGTTCTGGTAGACCTGCGTCCGCACCACGAACTCGCGCGGCAGGAAGGGCGACGGCAGTTTGAAGCGGAACGTGTTGTACATCAGGTGATCGTCCACCCGCTGCACCACGCGCGACTCATAGCAGCCCATGTCGGCACACGCTTCCGGGTCCTGCATCAGCTTCACGAGGCCGGCGAGCGAAGAGCGCACGCGGAAGTTGATCTTGAATTTCTTGGAGTCGGTCCCGGGCGTTTTGAGCGAGTAGATCTTCACGCCCTTTTTCTCGCCGACGAACTCCCACCGATTCGACCCCGAGTACCGCAATACAGTCGTGGTGAGGATCATCAGGACCACCAGCGAAGCCGCGGCGATCAGGAAGAACCTCAATACGCGCCTGCCGCGGCTTCTGGGTTTGCTTACCGAAATTTCATCTGCCACACGAACCTCCAGCTCTGGATACGACGTTGTAATTGGGTTGAAAGGGTGGGCGCCCGGCGGGTGGGGCGCTGGCCGTCAATGCGCTTGCGCGAGGTGCCGGCCGAGGTATTTACCGAGGCAGATCAGCGTCAGTGTTGGGGAAACGCGGACGCTTTCCGGGATGATGGAGCCATCACAGACGTACAGATTTCTCAGCTCCGTCTGCAGGTTTTCGTCGACGTGCTCGCCAATCCGGATCGCGCCGCCGATGTGCCCCGCGCCGAGGGGGGATTTGAAGAGAAACTTCCCGCCGGCGTGACGCACGATCTCGCGCGCGATTTCCTCCCCTTTTGCCAGCCGCCGGTAGTCGTCCTCATTCAGCTTTTTGGAATAGCGATTGTCGTCGCGCAGCTCGCCGCTCGACGTGTCGTGCACCATCACGCCGACGCCGATGCTGTTCGAATGCATAAACGCCCGAACGAAACGGCGGCTGCCGAGCATGAACATCCGGTGGATGGCACGCGCGAAATTCGCGTCGCCGATGCCGATGCCGTCATCGAGGTGCGCGCCCATACTGGCCGCGTAGTTCTCTCCCGACTTCAATCCCGGCACAATGCCGAAGACACCGAATCCGGGATGGCAGTAGAAGCCGCGGTCGGCAACGTTTTTCACGCCACTGTCGCGAAGAATCACCGGCGTGGTCGGGCCACCTGCAGCGAGGACGACGTTGCTGCCGTACGCCTGATGTACATCGAACTCGTCTTTGCCTTTATCGACCCTGTACTCCACCCCGACCGCGCGGTCCTGATCGACCAGCACCTTCATGACTTTGGCGTGATTGACCAGAGTCGCTCCGTCGGCGACGGCATCCTCGACGTAGCTGCGCGCGTTCCACTTCGATTCATAGGTGTAGCCGGCATTGCACCTGGAGAGGTCGACCAGCATGGTGTTCTTTTTCCACGGATAGCCGAGCTGCAGCGCACTGTCGCGTACTTTGAGCGCCTGCGCTCCGAGCAATGAGTCCGGCAGCTCGTTCAACGGCAACTCGCGCTTGGCCTCCTCCGCCGCGGCGGAGAGATCGATACCGAGCGAGAGGAACGTGTCGAGCGGCGGCTGGTCGGCCACGGCGAAATAGACGGCTGTCGTTCCGCCGGTCGTAAATGCGCGTGACGTGGAAAGCCTGTCGCCCACCGACGTCGTCCGGATGACCGACGTCGCCGCACGAATGCTCTCGCCCAATGGACCATTGCCGCCGCGCTCGAGGATCAGCACCCGCTTCTTCTGTCTGCTGAGCTCCCGCGCCACGCTGGCGCCGCCGGGGCCGGAGCCGACGACAATCGCGTCGAATTCTCTTTCCACGTTGCCGAGTCCGGGTGCCGCGCCGGCGCTCAGATCTTCACCTTCTGCCAGCGTCCATCCGCCCAAATGGCGGTGACGAGAATGGTGGCAAGCGCGCCATACGCCATCTGCACGAACCAGATCTGCAGCAGTCCATAGCGCAGATAAGGCCCGACGATCCAGACGGCCGGGAGAAAGAAAAGCCACTGGGTACTGAACGACACGAGAATCACCCGATTGCCGTCGCCGACGCTGTAGAGCGTGTACGCGAAGATGTAGATCAGGCTGCCGACGCCCGTGGTCGCGGCCACCATGCGCAATGGGACCACGGCCATGGCGATGGTGCGGGGATCGGACAGAAAGATCGACAGCACCTGCTCGGGAAACAAGAGGATCGGCAGCCCGAGGAGCGAAATGCCGATGACGCCGAGCTTCCCGGCGTCCCACCCCCACTCTGCCGCGCCCGCGAGGTCACCCGCGCCGACGGTCTTGGAGACGAGCGTAGCCGACGCCGTACCGAGCGCCATCGCCAGGAGCACCAGCACCATCGTGATTTTGATCAGCACGTTCGCGGCGGCCAGCTCCGACGTCCCGACCTGCCCGACCATCCAGAAAAACGCGATGTAGCCGGCCGAAAAGAAGAACTCCTGCATCGTTGCCGGCA
>DASVUA010000752.1:0-13063 GCA_036387295.1 Thermoanaerobaculia bacterium
CAGTGCGCGCACGACCATCAGCGACGATCTCGGCCGGAGCGTGGCGGTGCCGTCGCGCATCGTGCGTGTGGTGACGCTCTCGCCGAACCTGACGGAGATGATCTTTGCGATTGGCGCGGAGGGGACGCTCGTCGGGACGGACAATTTCTCGAACTTTCCGGCGCCGGCGCGGCGGCTGCCGAAAGTGGGCGGCATGCAACCGAACATCGAGAAGATCGTTGCGCTCCGTCCCGAGCTCGTGATCGCGTCGACGGAAGGGAATCATCCGAATCTCGCACCGGCGCTCGAGGCTGCCGGCATTCCGCTGTTCGTGGTGCGTACCGATCGTGTGGCGGAAGTCCCGAAGGCGATGCAACGCCTCGGCACGCTGCTCGCGGGGCCGCGCACCGAGGCCGCCGTGCGCGAGCTCACCGCCGCCGTCGGCGCGCAACGACGGACGCGTGCAAACGCGCCGCGTGTGCTGTTCGCCGTCTGGACCGATCCGCTGTACGTCGGCGGCCGCAATACGTTTTTCGACGACGTGCTGCAGCTCACCGGTGCGCGGAACGCGGTCGAGGTGGACGGCTGGCCGCAGTACTCGCTCGAATCGCTGCTCGCGTCGCCGCCCGATCTCGTCGTCTATCCGCGCGGCGCGGTGACGCCGCAGCAGATCGCCGCGTTGCGCAAGCGAGTGCCCGAAATGCGCGCGGAGATCGTGGCCGTCGACGAAGACATCTTCCTGCGTCCCGGCCCGCGCGTCGCCGAAGCGGCGCGTCGCCTCAACGGCATCCTCGACGCCCACGCCGAATGACGTACTAGGTGGAGCGGCGGGCTCTCAGCCCGCCGACCGTGCCCACGCCGCGAAAGGTGCGTTGCGCAGCGCATTCTGCGATGCTTCGCGCGCCCGACATGACCTCCGGCCTCACGAAACCGATTCTGCTTCTGACGACCGCGCTGGCGATTGCGATCGCGCTCGCCATCGCCTTCGGTTCGGTGTCGCTCGACGATCCAGCCGCCCGCACGATTCTCATTCGACTTCGCTTGCCGCGGGTGCTGCTCGCCGCCGCGATCGGCGCGACGCTCGCGGTCGCCGGCGTGACGTTTCAGACGCTGCTCCGCAATCCGCTGGCCGATCCGTTCACCCTCGGCGTTTCCGGCGGTGCCGCGGCGGGGGCGGCGATCGCGACGGCTTTGCGCTGGACGCGCTATCCGGGCGTCGTGCCGCTGGTTGCATTCGGCGGCGCGGTCGCGGCCACCGCCGCCGTGTTTCTGCTCGCGCGCCGGCGCGACCGCACCGATCCGACGCGGCTCCTGATCTCCGGGCTGGTGCTGAACGCATTCTTCTCGGCCGTCATCCTCATCGCCTTCTCGTTGTCGCGGCAGGCCGATCTCACCGCCGCGCTGCGCTGGATGATGGGCACGCTGTTCGGCGCAACGTGGATGCACGTCGCGCTCGTCACGACCTGTCTCGTCATCGCGCTGGTTGTGCTCACGTTCATCGCGAACGATTTGCGTCTCCTCGCGTTCGGTGAAGAAGATGCGAAAGCGCGCGGCGTGAACGTCGAGCGCATCAAGCTTCTCGGCTTCGGCGTCGCCTCGATCATCACCGGTGCGGCAGTCGCCGTGAGCGGCATCATCGGCTTCGTCGGACTGCTCGTGCCGCATCTCGTCCGTCTCGTCTGGCGCCGCGACTTTCGCTTTCTGTTGCCGTTGTGCGCGCTCGGCGGCGCGACGCTCGTCGTCGGCGCCGACCTCCTGTCGCGCGTGCTCGTCGCGACGACCGAGCTGCCGATCGGCGCGTTCACGGCGGTCCTCGGCGTGCCGTTTTTTCTCTCGGTGCTGCGAGGCGAGCGATGACGATGTTGCAGGTGCGCGATGTTGCGTACGGCTACGGCGCGGTCGACGCGGTGCGCGACGTGAGCGTGCAGCTCGGCGCGGGCGAGCTGATCGCGCTCACAGGGCCGAACGGCTCCGGCAAGTCGACGCTGATGAAGCTCATGGCGCGCGTCTACACGCCACAACGCGGTGAGCTCGTGTTCGAAGGAAAGTCGCTCGCCGCCTGGCCGGCCAAGGAGTATGCGAAACGGGTCGGCTACCTGCCGCAGGATCCGGAGCCGGCGTTTCCGATGCGCGCGGCCGACGTCGTGGTCTCCGGACGCGCGCCGTTTCTCTCGCGGTTCGCAACGGAAAGCGAAAGCGATTGGCGCGAAGCGCATCGCGCGCTCGCGTTGTGTGACGCCGCGCATCTGGCCGACCGCTATCTCGACGAGATGAGCGGCGGCGAGCGGAAGCGCGTGTTTCTCGCGCGTGTCCTCGCCGGCACTCCGCGCCTCATCCTCCTCGACGAACCGCTCGCCGCACTCGACCTCTCGCACGTGCAGCAGTTCTCATTGCTGCTGCGCGAGGTCGTCGATCGCACCGGCTGCACCGTCGTGTTCGCGGCGCACGATCTCAACTGGGCCGCGGCGCACAGCGACCGGATGCTCGTGATGCAGAGCGGAACGCTCGCACTCGACGCCGCGCCGCGCGACGTGATGCGCCCCGAGGTCATGCGGCAGTTCTTTGGATTCGAGGCCGAGACCATCACGACGGATGGACGAACCTGGATCGTGCCGCGGATCTGAAGTCGCGCTGCACTACTCCCGCTCGAGCGCCGGCATGGTGGCCTGCACCGGCTGCACGCGCGCGGCCGGTTTCACCAGCGCGAGCAGCGCTGCCGCGCTCCCCATCACGAAACAGGCGATCCAGAGCGTGTTCGGACTCCGCGCGTACAGCCACGTGCCCATGACAGGCCCCAGGAGCATGCCGAGAGACCAGGTCGAATGCCACAGACCCATGTAGCGGCCGCGCAGATGCTCGGGTGCGAGACCCGCCACGAACGCCCCTGTGACCGGCGCGTACAGCATCTCGCCGAGCGTCCACGTCACCGCGGTCACGACGAGCATCGGCAACCCCGCCGCGAAGCCGGTCATCGCGAATCCGATTCCCGTCAGGCCGTAGCCGAGCGCAATCAACGGCTGCGGCGGAAACTTCTGCGTCCACGTGGTCAGCATCAGTTCGAACAGCACGATCATCACACCGTTGACCGACAACAGCATGCCGTACGTCTTCGGCGAGAAGCCCATCGCGGTGATGTGCAGCGGCAGTGTCGAATGCACCTGAAACTCGACCCAGGTCAGGCAGATCGTCGCGGCGAGAAAGAACATGAACGTTCGATCGCGCAGCGCCACGCGGAGTCCTTCCTCCGGCTTCTCCGCTTTCGCGCTGGAGCGCACGCCGTGCGGCAACGCGAACAGCGCGACGAGCCCGTAAACGAATGACGTCAGCGCGTCGCCGAGAAACACGAAGAGAAACGAACGTTCCGCCAGGAACCCCGCGGTTGCCGGCCCGATCGCGAACCCGAGGTTGATCGCGAAGCGGTACATCGCAAACGCGGTCACGCGCTGCTCCGGCTGCACGAGATCGGCGAGCAGCGCAGAGGCGGCGGGGCGGTAGATCTCGCCCACCATGCCGACGAAAAACGCGCAGAACAGCAGCGCCGGCAGCGATCGCGCCTGCGACAGCGCGACCATCATTCCCGACGAGAGCAGCATCGACAGCGCGATCGTGTGTCGCCGCCCGATGCGATCGGCGAGGAGGCCGCCGAGAAACGACGCCACGATGTGCCCCGCGCCGTACGAGCTCACCGCCATCCCCGCCTGCGTCGGCGTGTACCCCTCCCGCGTCATGTAAATCGCGAGGAACGGCATCACGAACGTCCCGAAGCGATTGATGAACGTCCCGCCGAAGAGCACCCAAGCCGGGCGCGGAAGCCCGCGAAGATTGGAGATCAGCGATGGCACGTCGGGAGTCTAGCGTGAGGCAGCGATCAGTGACACGGCGACCGTTACACGTTAGAGGTTGCCCGTTCCTCGTTCCCCGTTGCTCGTTGCCCGTTGCCGAGGGAGTTCATCGCGAAGCGACACGACACAGCCCTTCGGTAACGGGCAACGGGTAACGGGCAACTCGCTTCACTCGAACTCGAACCTCAACCGCAGCCTCATGTGCCCGAGGAACGAGCCGAGGATCGCGCCGGTGGTGTTCCAGATCACGTCGTTGATGTCGGCGACGCGGGAGGGGAGAAAGTACTGCCATCCTTCGATGCCGAGCGAGAACGAAAAGCCGAGGAGGATCGTGAGGACGTACGTCTGCAGCGTCGGGCGGTCCACCGTGTAGAGCGCGATGAACAGCAGAAACCCCCACGGCATGAACAGCATCACGTTCGCGATCATCGGCACGATCAGCACCGCGAGGATGTGGGTCGAGATCGGCCGCGCGTTCAGACGTTTGGCGATGTAGCGCACGTCGTCGAACGGAATCGGGTCGAAATTCTCGTAGCTCTTGCCCGCCATCCACACCGTGATCGCGACGATCGCAAGCGTCATCAGGACCAGCAGCAGAATGGTGACGGGCTTCTTGACGACGACTTCACGCATCAGGTTCAGAGTCTCACACGGCGCGGGGTGAACGCGCGCCTCAAGAGAGTCTCACACGTCGGGCGCCGGATCGCGGAGTTCCGCGCTAATCGATCTGGCGGTTGTAGTAGAACATCGCCGTCACGCGCTCGTTCGGATTGGGGAAATCCTTCGGGAGCGGATTGAGCGGCGACGACAGCTCGATCGCCTTGCGTGCGGCAAAGTCGTACGGCGGATGGCCCGACGAGCTCAGAACCGCGACCTCGGTGATGCGGCCGTCGCGCTGGATGGTGAAGCGAATCGTGACGACGCCCGCGATGCCGGTGCGGATCAGCTGCGGCATGTTCGCGTACCAGTTGACGCGAATGCGGCTGACCATCGACTGCGCGTAATCGCCCCAGTTGTACCACTGCGTCTCGAACGACAGCGGGCCCTGTTCGGCGTGCCCTTTGTCGCCGCCGCCTGCATTGCCGAGGTCGAGGCCTTCGGCGCCGCCGATCGGAGCGCGAACCGCCTTGACCGCGGTGCGCCAGTCGATGGCCGCGCTCGCGGCCGTCGCTTTCGGCGTCTCCCGATAGACGAACGTCTCGTTGCTGGCTGTCTGCGCGCGGCCCGAATCGACGGTCTGCGGCGTCGCGGCACCCTGTGCTGCGGCTGCCTGTTGCGCCGGCTGCTGTTGTTGCTGCTGCTGCTGCGCTTCCTGTGCGTTGCGCGGTTGCGGCGCGGCCTCGGGGATGTAGAGACCGCGTCCGTCGCCGGGGCGGGGAGTGGGGGTCGGGCCGGTCGGCTCCGGCATGCTGGCCTGGCGGTTTTTATCGGAAAGCGGCGCGGTCAGCGGCGCTCTCTTCATCGCCTCGATGCCCGGCGCTTCGACGAACTTCTGCTCCTGCTGCGGCTGCTGCCGTTGCAGGAGCTGGACATAACGAACCATCGACTTGTTCGAGGCGGCCGGCGCCACTTCCCGCGGCCGCGTGACGAACCAGATCACCAACGCCGAATGCAGGATCAAAGAGACGAGGACCGCGATGCTGAGACCGCCGGTCTTTCTCTTTTCCTCTGTGATGACGACGAGATCGATGGGTTCTTGCAAGGCGCTGGCTACAAGGTAGGACGCATGTTATTTCTTCCAAGTTTCGACGGTTCGCAACTTGCCGCCGATTCGTTCGCCACGAGAGCGAAGCGCAGGAGCTGCTGATACGAAAGAGGCCGCTTGATGCGCCGCGGTGCCGCGTGCGCCGCCGCTCCGGTTACACTCCGCGCATGAGCGATGTGCAGTACACACCGCCGCCGCCACCTCCGCCGCCTCCTCCAATCGCACCGCCGACGCCGCCCGCGCCGCCGCAGTTCGATTTTGCGAAGCCGTTTTCGTACGTCTTCGATGATCCACGCTGGCTGCAGAAGATCCTGATCGGCGGCCTCTTCTATCTCGCCGGATTGCTCCTCATCGGCTGGTTCTTCATCCTCGGCTACGGAGCGCGCGTGGCGCGCAACGTCATCATCGACGATCCGCGTCCGCTCCCGGAGTGGGAAGACCTCGGCGAATTCTTTCGTGAAGGCGCGCGCCTCGTCGGCGTGATCCTCGTCTACACGGTCCCCATCCTCATCATCGCGCTGCTGTTCATCATCCCCTCGGCGTTCCTCGACACCGTCGACAACGAAGGGCTGCAGGCGATCGGCGGACTGTCGCTCGGCTGTTTCGCCTGCCTCCTCCTGCCCGTCTGGGTTGCGCTCATCATCTTCATGCCCGCCTCCGTGCTGTTCGCCGCGGTCGAGCAGCGCTTCGGCGCCGCGTTCGAAATGGGCCGCATCTGGGCGTTCGTCCGGAACAACATCGGGAACTACCTGATGGCGATCCTGGTGATGGTCATCGCACGCTTCATCGGCGGCGCCGGCATCGGCGTGCTCTGCATCGGCGTCATCTTCACCGGGTTCTGGTCGACCTTGATCATCGCGCACGCGTTTGCGCAGGCGTACCGCCTCAGCCTGGCGCGATGAAGCGAGACACGAAGATCGTGCTCGGCGCGGTCGCGTCGATCCCGACCGTGATCCTCTCGCTGTCGGCACTCTGCACGTGGGCCATCGCGCATGGCGCGTCGATGAAGTGGCGCCTCGTGTTCCGCACGCTTTGTCACGGAAAGCCGGAGCGATGTCTCTATCTATTTAATGTGCCGATGCCGATCTGTGCGCGCTGCGCCGGCATTTACGCCGGCGTGCTCGCGGGACTGGCGCTCTTCGGGATTCTTCCGTGGCTTCGCGAGCGGACGATGCGCATGATTGCGTTCGCCGCGCTGACGCCGCTCGCGCTCGACGGGCTCACGCAGCTGACCGGCCTTCGCGAGAGCACGAATCCGCTCCGCATCGGTACCGGGCTCGTCGCGGGTTTGGCCTTTGGTTTGTGGGTTTTGAGCGCGGTCGAGCGGCAGGCGGACACGAAGTTCACCGCTCCTTGACGTGTCAGGAACGCTGGGTTAGTCTCTCCCGCGACCCCCATGGCATTCCAGGGCTCACTCAAAGAACTGCCGCTGCCCGACATCATCCAACTGGTGAGCGTCTCGGGAAAGACCGGCAAGTTCACCCTCACGCGTGAGGGTGATCGCGGTTTCATCTATCTCAAGAACGGGCAGATGGTGCATGCGACCGTGGGCGACCTGGTCGGCGAAGAAGCGATCTACTCGCTCGCGATCTGGAATCAGGGCGAGTTTCAGTTCAGCCCGAGTGAAGAGCCCGACCGCCAGACCATCACCAAATCGAACACGAACCTCCTCATGGAAGCGGCGCGCCGCCTCGACGAGTGGCGCGTGCTGTCGAAGAAGATCCCTTCGGTCGATCACGTCCCGGAACTGCTCGCGCGCGAAAACCGCCACGAGCAGGTCACGCTCAATCCGCACGAGTGGATGCTGATCACGAAGATCAACGGCAACCGCTCGATCGTCGAGATCGGCCACGAATTGAACATGGCGGCGTTCGATGTGGCGAAAATCCTCTACGGTATGATCACCGGCGAGCTCGTTCAGTTAAAAAAAAAAGTTGAGCACGACGCCGATCAGGACAATGGCGAGCTAGTCGACCTCGCTGCCCGCATCCGTGCAGTGGCCGAGGAGTTCATCGGCGACACCGCGCACAAAACGATCGAAAAGCACTTCCTGCATGCGCTCGACGGCATCATGAGCGGCAACGGCAATCAGGCCGTCGACGCGATGGTGCTCGAGTTCGAGAAGACCGCCTCGCTGCTGCGCGGCATCTCCGTCACCGAGCAGTTGAAGTCGCGCATCGCGCAAGTCCGCGCCATCGCGTCCTGATCGACGCCGCGGCGCGCATTTCAAATACGGCGCAGTTTCTTCTTCTCGCCGATTCTCTTTTTCTCGTCGAGCCGTTTCGCCTTCACTGACTTCGGCACGCGTGTTTTCTTGCGCGGCTTCTCTTCCTCGAGGGATTCGCGCAGCAGCTCTTCCATCCGATTCAGCGCGCGGTCGCGATTGTCGCCTTGCGTGCGCGCGACCTGTGAGGTGACGCGCAGCACGCCCTCGCGATTGATGCGGGACGCGAGCCGTTCGCGGATGCGCGCTTTCTTCTCTTCTTCCAGCGGCAGCGCATCGACGGCGACTTCGATCGTGACGCGCGTCTCGACCTTGTTCACGTTCTGTCCGCCCGGACCGCCGCTGCGCGACGTCACGGCGCGCAGTGCGTCGGCGGGAACGAGAATGCCGTTGCCGAGGTCGAGGTCTCTCATCGCGTTCGTTGCAGTCTATCCCGCCTCGCCGCGCGCGATAGAGTGCGCGAACCATGTGGCACATCGAGCAGACCAGACTCCTCGGACGCATCGCGGTTCCCGACTCACTTCCTCTCCGCACCGCCGTCTTCTGCACCACGGTCGATTTCGAAGGACGCCTCAACGCCGACCGCGTGCGCGACATCACCGAAACCGTGCGCGAGCGGTTTGGAATCGACGCACAACTGACCACCTGCAATCAGGTGCACAGCGCCAACGTTACACGCGCAAATGCGCAGAAAAACTGGCGTGAATCCGACGCCTGCGACGCGCTCTGGAGCGACGAGCTTGAGGTCGCGCTCGGCATTAAGGTTGCAGACTGCCTCCCGGTTGCGATGGTCGATCCGGCCCACTCCGTCATAGCCGATGTGCACTCCGGATGGAGAGGCGCAGTACAGGGGATCACCGCGGCGACGATCGACGCGATTGCACGCGACACCGCATTCGACGCACAGTCTGCCTCCGCCTACCTCGGACCTTCCATTCGCGCCTGCTGCTTCGAAGTGGGCGACGAGGTGGCGACGCAGTTCGATGAGCGTTACGTCGATCGCACGCGTGCGAAAGCGCACGTCGACCTTGCCTCCTACACGATCGACGTCCTGCGCGGGCGCGGGTTCGACGAGCGCCGCATCTTCGACTCCGGTCTCTGCACGCGCTGCGACCGCTCGATCTTCCACTCTTATCGCCGCGCCGGCGCGGGCGGCGGCCGCAATCTGACGATCGTGGCCCAGTAAGCGCAGTCGAGCATTTCAACGCATGAGCGAGCCACCATTCGATCCTCCACCGCCCGATCCGCAACCGGCGCCTGAGCCGGTGCCGACCGCACGCCGCCGCCGGCTTCCGCCGCGCCGCACGATCTTCCGCATCATTTCCTGGACCGTCCTCGCCATCATCGGCCTGACGGTCATCGCCGGCATCTGGGTCTATCGCGAGTCGGTCGGACGCTTCCAGGTCCGCCGCCTTCGGCTGCCGACGCGCATCTACACCGACCTCACGCCGCTCGCCCCCGGCGGCGCGATGCGTACCGAAGACCTCCTCGAGAAGCTCGATCGTCTCGGCTATCGCGAAGCGCAGCGCCTCGCGAATCCCGGCGATTTTCTGCGCGGCGACGGCGGCATCGATATTTACACGCGCGCCTTCGAGCACCCGACCGGCAGCGTTCCGGCGCAACAGCTCCGCGTTGCGATCAACGGCACGAACATCACCTCGGTCGTTTCGCTGCGTGAAGCGCGCCCGCTCGAACAGGCCGCGCTCGAGCCTGAACTCCTGACGTCCGTGCTGAGCGAGCAGCTCGAAAATCGCAGCCCCGTCACGCTGCAACAGGTGCCGCAGCATCTGCAGGACGCGGTCGTCGTCACCGAGGACGTGCGCTTCTGGCGTCACCCCGGCGTCGATCCGTTCGGCATCTTCCGCGCCGTCTTCCGCAACGTCGCCTCGGGCGGCGTATCCGAAGGCGCGTCGACGCTCACCCAGCAGCTCGTGAAGAACTACTTCCTCACCAGCGAGCGGACGTACAAACGCAAGATCAAAGAAGCCTTCATGGCCGTCATCCTCGACGCGCGCTATTCGAAGCGCGAGATCCTCGAGGCCTACCTCAACGACATCTACCTCGGACGCAATCGCTCGATCTCCATCCTCGGCGTCGGCGAGGCGTCGCGCTTCTACTTCGGCAAGCCGATCACCGAGATCAACATTGCCGAAGCGGCGACCATCGCCGGCATGATCCGCAGTCCGAACAACATCTCTCCCTTCAACAACCCCGAGACCGCACTGAAGCGCCGCAACACCGTGCTGCAGTTGATGCTGAAGGAGAAGAAGATCACGCAGGCGCAGTACGACGAAGCGCACGCGGCGAAGCTGCCGCAACGTCCGAACCGCCGCCGCACCAGCCTCAGCTCGATGCCGTTCTACGTCGATCGCGTGCTGCAGGAGCTCGAGACCGATTACGGCATCGATGACGTGAAAGGCCGCGGTCTGCGCATCTACACCGCGATCGATCTCGACGCGCAGGACGCCGCGACGCGCGCCGTCCAGACGAGCCTTGCGAGCATCGAGAAGGGGAACCGCCGCCTTCGCAATCACGATCCGCGGCTCGAAGCGGCGCTCATTCACATCGACATTCCGACCGGCGAGATCCGCGCGCTCGTCGGCGGCCGCAATTACGATCAGAGCCAGTTCAACCGCGCGCTGAAATCGAAACGCCTGGTCGGCTCGCTCTTCAAACCGTTCGTCTACCTGACCGCGTTCGAGCCGAGCCTGTCGAGCCAGAACATCACCCCATCGACGCTCGTCAGCGACAGCCGTTTCGTGCTCAAGCGCCGCTGGTCGGACGACTGGTCGCCGCGCAATTACGATGGGCAGTACCGCGGCAACGTGACGGTGCGCTACGCGCTCGAGCAGTCGCTCAACGCGGCGTCGGTGCGCATCGGTCTCGCCTCGGGCATCGATCCGATTCTGAAGACCGCGCGCACGCTCGGCGTGGAAACGGAGCTGAAGAACGACAGTCCGGCGATTCTCCTCGGCGCGGCCGGCATTCCTCCGATCGAGATGGCCGAGGCGTATGCCACGATTGCTCGGCAGGGCGCGCGCATGTCGCCGCGCGCGATTCGTTACGTCATGGACGACCGCGGTCGCCGTATGGACGGCAAAGGCGAACAGAAGCCGCAGCAGGTCTTTCCGCAGCGCGACGTCTATCTGCTCACGCACGTGATGGAAGGGGTCGTGAATCGCGGCACCGCCGCCGGCGCGCGTGCGATGGGCTTCCGCAAAACCGCGGCGGGCAAGACCGGGACGACGAATGACAAGCGCGATTCGTGGTTCATCGGATTCACGCCGAAAACGCTCGCGCTGACCTGGATCGGCTTCGACGACAACGACCCGACCGGTCTCTCCGGCGGTGACTCCGCGGTTCCGATGTGGACGCGCTACATGCTGGTCGCCACCGCTGGCGAACCGAATGCCGCGTTCCCGGTTCCGAGCGGCGTCACGTTCGCCGAGGTTGACCGGATGAGCGGCGGCCGCGCAACAGGCAACTGCCCGCCGAACATGATCCTGCGCGAGTCGTTCAAGCAGGGGACGGAACCGACCGAAGCGTGCAAGCTGCACTCGAGCCCGACGCCGTCGGCCGTGGTGCCGATGTTCGACGAATTCGGCAACCCGATCGTGACGAACACCGCCGGCACGCCGCCCGCCGACACCGGCGGCTTCGAAACGCCGCCCGATTCGACGCTGAGTGGCGGCGTGTTCCGCGACCCGAACGCCGCCGGTGGCGCGCCGCCACCGACGACACCACCTCCCGTGGAGCCGCCTCCAACGACGACGACGGAAGAAGAGGAGGAAGAACCGCCTCCTCCGACCGACACGAGCACCACGACGTCCGGGCCGCCCGAATTCTCCGTAGCGCCGCGATTTTCTGGAGCGCCGGGCTTTTAACCCGGCGTTCCTCGGCGCGCTGAAAATCCGTCCAGCCCGAACGGCGCAAGCAACGAACGATGTCCGACTGGTTCACGCACATGCGCCGCGGCGATTTCGCCGCGGCGTGGGCGATCAGCGACGAGGTGCTCGCCTCACGCGCCGGCGTTCCCTCGTGGCATCTCGAACGCGAGTACCAGTGGATCTGGAATGGCACTCCGCTCGCGGGCAAGCGCGTGCTCATCCGCTGCTATCACGGCCTCGGCGACACGATTCAGTTCGCCCGCTTTTTTCCGCTCGTCAACGCGATGGCGAGTGAATGCACGGTGTGGGCGCAGCCGTCGCTCATCCCGCTGCTCGCCACCATGCCGGGCATCGGACGGCTGCTGCCGCTGCACGACGGAACACCCGAGGTCGAGTACGACGTCGACGTCGAATCGATGGAGCTGACGCACGTCTTTCGCACCACGATCGACACGATCCCGAACGAGGTGCCGTACTTTCGTGTCGATGCGTCGCCTCGCCGTCGCGGCAGGCCGCTGCGCATCGGAGTCGTCTGGCGCGCGGGAGACTGGGGGCCGCACCGGTCGATTCCGATCGGCACGCTCGCGCGTTTGTTCGATCTTCCGAACGCCACGTTTCATTCGCTGCAGCGCGACGAACTCGACGATCGGCTTCCCTCGCTCGAAGGTGTCGACGAACCGCTGTCGACGGCGCGCGTGATGCGCGGACTGGATCTCGTGATCACGGTCGATACGATGACCGCGCATCTCGCCGGCGCCCTCGGCGTGCCGGTGTTCACGCTGCTTCATCATCGATCCGACTGGCGCTGGATGGACGCGCGCCGCGACTCGCCGTGGTATCCGACCATGCGCCTCTTCCGGCAGCCGACGGACGGCGACTGGGATTCGGTCGTCGATGAGGTGCGGTACGCTGTCGCCACTATGTCGGACGAAACGAAGAAAGAGTCGCTCCACGACTGGGGCATCGACGTCGACAAATTCAAAGACCGCGCGAAAGAGTCGTTCGATACCGCGAAAGGCGATCTCACCGAGATCGCCGGCACGCTCCGCAGCGCGCTCGTCAACGCCAAAGAAGTCGTGCTCGGCCTCCAAAGCACCGGAGCCCCCGCCGCCAACGAGCTCAAATCCGGCTTCGAACGAGCCTGGAAAGAAATCGAATCCGCCTTCCGCGCCGCCCGCGACCGCGCCAAAACCCCACCCGACCCGCCCAGCGCGTAGCAAAGGTGACGAGCGAACGAGTGACGCGCCATGGCGCGCGTTCGTTGGACGATAACTGTGCCGCGTCGAGGCTCAGCATCTGTGGAGCGGCGGGCTTCAGCCCGCCGAGCAATCGTCGGCGGGCTAAAGCCCGCCGCTCCACTTAACAGACGTTGCGAGAGAACGAAAAGACGTCCTATCGCTTTGGTGGAGCGGCGGGCTCTTAGCCA
>DASVUA010000753.1:0-2582 GCA_036387295.1 Thermoanaerobaculia bacterium
ATCCTCCCGCTATTCGGGATCCGCGTGCCGTTCGGCACGACGCTCGTCGTGATCACGTTCCTCTGCGGCCTGATCCCGGTGCTCGGCAACCTCATCTCCAACACCGTCATCACGATCCTGTCGCTCGGCATTTCGGTCGGCACAGCCGTCGCCTCGCTCTCGTTCCTGGTCGTGATCCACAAGCTCGAGTACCTCATCAACTCGCGCATCGTCGGCGGAGAAACGGACTCGCAGGCGTGGGAGATCCTCCTCGCGATCATCGTCGGCGAAGCAGCATTCGGCGTGGGCGGCGTAGTGATGGCGCCGATCGTCTACGCGTTCATCAAACGCGAGCTGCGCGATCGCGCACTGGTGTAACGGGCAGGTTGCCGGTTGTCAGTTGTCGGTGACGGGTCGCACGCCCGAACACCACGGACAACCGACAACGGACCACCGACAACAAAATCAACCGAGGTCCCGTCCGGCCCGGCATCCGGCATAATGCCGAGCGAGAGGTCCAAATGGTTCCGAGCATGAAATGGGTGGTCGTGCTGTGCGCGGTCGTGGCGCCGCTGTTCGCAAAGGCGCAGGGTGCGCTCGTGATCGGCGGCGGTGTCTTCGAAGATCGCGCGGCGCTTGCGGTGCGCACGAACTTCGTCCCGGTCGCGAACGCCACGGTGAAGCTGTATCGCGACGGCACTGAGACGGCCGTGGCCACGGTGACGACGAACACGGGCGGAATGTACGTCTTCCGCAACCTCAGCGCCGGCGACTACTGGGTTGCGGTCGATTCGAAGACGATCGGGAACGCGCCCGGCGCCTGGGCGGAGCAGACGTTCGGGCCGGCCGGCTCGCTCTGCGCGAGCCCCGACGGCACGTCGCGCACGACCTGGTTCGAAGGGGCCTGTTTCTCCGGCCGCACCGCAGCCGGCTCCGACAACGCGGCGGCACTCGCAACGTCCGAGCATGTCGCGCGCGTCGAGCTGCGCGAGCCGGCGACGAGCGTCGACTTTGCGTTCAGCTTCGAAGCGGTCACGAATACGGCGGACGGCGAACAGCTGCAAGGCTCGCTGCGGCAGTTCGTCACGAATGCGAACGCGATCGCCGGCCCGAGCCGGATGCGCTTCGTGCCGGTCGAACGCGCTCCCGAACAGCGCGAAACGACGTACGGGGTTCCGCCGCGCTGGTGGACGATCGTCCTCACCCGCCGGCTTCCCGAACTGCGCGATGCCGACACCTGGATCAACGGTACGGCGTACAACTTCGTCTCACCCGCCTCGGTGGCGAACGTCAATCCCGGCCGCTACGGCGAGCCGCCGACGATGAAACAGGATGAGCGCCTCGTGCCGCGCCTCGAGAAGCCGGAGCTCGAACTGACGCTGACCGGCGCGGACGGAATCGTCTGCGCCGCACGGTGCGGGTTGAGCGCGATCGCGGTGCACGGCGCGACGAACACCGTCGTCACCCGCGCGGACGCGCGCTTCGAGCACGTGCTCATCGGCGCCGCACCCGATGCCGCACCGTCGGCGACGTTCGGCGCAGTCGGTCTGCAGGTGGAGAGCGGCACCGCCGTCGCGCGCCATCTGCTCGTGACCGCGCAAACCCGCGCAGGCGTGATCGTCGGACCGACGGCACGTCTCGACGGCGAGCGCCTCGACATCAGCCGCTGCGGCGATCCCGCGGCGGGCGGCGCGATCGTGCTGCTGTCCGACGGTTCGTCGATCCGTTCGTCCACGATCGCCGCAAACGGCGGCGCCGGAATCGTGGTCGGGTCACCCGACGGCTCGGCCGTGGCGAACGCGAACACGATCGACGGCTGCACGATCAGCGGCAACCAGGCGGGCGTGCTCCTCGGGCCCGGATCGTCGCGCAATGTGATCACGCGCAACGAGATCATGTGGAACCGTCTCGGCGGCGTGACGAATGCGCCGTTCGAAGGCGCGAATGCGGCGCCGCGCGAGAACCGCTTCAGCGCGAACCGCTACAACGAGAACGGTCTCCGCCCGATCATCCTCAACCTCGGCGCCGAGAATCCGAACGAGCTCTCACGCGGCGGCGAAAACTGCCAGCGCACCGCGGCCGCCGCCAACAGCGGCATCACCGCTCCGCGTCTCACACGCGTCGAAGTGATGCACGAAGGTGCCGCGTCACGCGTCGTGCTGCACGGCCGCGCGTGCCCGGGAGAACTGGTCGAGCTGTATCAGTCTTACGTCACCTCCGGCGTGCGTCAGGCGGAACCGGAATTGCCGCAGATCCGCAACGAGCGCACCGACCGGCGCGAAACGCTGAACAACGAAGAACGCGAAATGGCGCTGCCGTCGATCGGCGAGTTCAACTACCTCGGCGCCGCGAACACAAAGGCGGACGGCACCTTCGAAGCCACGTTCCCGCTCCCGATGCTGGAAGCAGTCGACGACCCGTCCCGCTCGATCGAAGAAACGAACATCTGGGCCAGCGAGGTACTCCCCGGCAGCAACCCCACCGACCGCGCCTTCTCCGCCCTCGCCATCGACTCCGCCGGCAACACCTCAGAGATGAGCGTCCGCAGACGCGTGGACTAAGGACGGCGCACGTAGTTTGGTGGAGCGGCGGGCTCTTAGCCC
>DASVUA010000754.1:0-5408 GCA_036387295.1 Thermoanaerobaculia bacterium
CCGGCCGAGGCGGAGGGCTCGTTTTACGGTGAGCCAGGTGCTGCGGGCTTTCCAGAAGGGGCTTTTGCGCATCAGGTCGAGCTCGTGGTCGCGGGCGGCTCGGACGCGGTACAGCTCGGCGATGAGGAGGGCGAGCTCCGAGGAGGCGGTTTCGTGCCTTGTGACCTGCTGCTGGAGGTTTTTCGCGCGGGCGGCTTCGACGTGGCTGACCAGCGACTCCAGCGTTCCGAGAAAGAGGATTCGTTCGTCGTTCGCTCTGCTAAACGCGGAGACGGTGACGACCTGAAAGCGGAACGAGCGCACTGCGGCGTGCGGCACGAGGCAATGCCATCCGGCGCGAACCGGCGTCGCTCCGCCGAGAGCGGCGGCGACGTCGGGGCGATCGAAGAACGTGGCGGCCGTCGCCACGACCTCATCCTCGACCCGCACCTCGACGCGAGCGGCCGTCTCGTCGCCCGCCACCGCCCACCCGGTGATCTTCGCGCCGGTGCCATCGATCTCGATTCCCTCGACGAACCCTCTTGGAACGCGCCGCGGTTCGCCGGGTGTCAGCCTGGCGGGGGAGATGACGTAAACGTCCTGCCAGTCCGACAGCGCACGCGGCAAGCGCACGCAATCGAAGTTGAGGCCGGCCGCCGCAACCTCCGCGCGGACGAACGATTCCGTGACCCACGTCGACCCGTACTCGTTCGTATCGAGCACCCGGCTTTCGCTCTGCGCGCGAAAGCTGATCCCGTCCACCTTCCCCGGCGCGACCGACTCGTCGTGCACGCTGAACACGAGCAGCCCCTCAGGCTCGAGCAATCCCGCCAGCCGTTGCAGCCAGCGGGTGAACGACTCCGGCGGCAGATGCGTGAAGAGCGACGCGACGAAGATGAGGTCGTACCGCCCCGCGATCGGTAGGGCGGACGGTTGCGTGGTCGAGAGGATGGTTTTCACGCCGAACTGCGCGGCCTGAAACGTCATCGCACCCTCGAGGATGTCGGACGCATGGACCTCGCGTGCGAATCGCTCGTGCACGAGGAGGCGCGTCAGGCGGCCGTACCCGCTCGCGAAGTCGAGAAACGTGCGCGGTCCGTCTGCAAAGCGCCACCGGGCGATGTACCGCAGCAGCTCGAACTGTTCGAGCGTGCTGGTGAAGTAGCTGACCAGCGCGCGATCGCGATCCTGCGCGAAGAGCTCCGCGAGGAAGTGGTACATGTCGTCGCGCTGGTCGATCGCGCGATTCAGCTCACTCCATCGCGGAACGCGCGTCCGGAGCAGCGCGTCGACCATCGGATGCGATTCGGCGGCGCCGAAGATCAGTGGCACGGGCGCATCATAGCCGCAGCGTTGAGACCGCCGGCGTCGCGCGGTGACGAGAGGCGCCGCTGCATTTCCTTCACTTCCCGCGCCGCGCGGAAGAGGATCTTTCCTTCTCGCGTTACCGCGCGGCGATGGCATCCGCCCGCCGCTTGCTCTTCCTTTTGATGCTCGGGTCGATTCTCTCGTGCGGAAAGTGGGGGAACGAGACGGCGCAGCCCGCGTCCGAGGTGCCGGTCTTCATCATCTCCATTGACACGTTGAGGGCCGATCGCCTGCCGATGTACGGATATGCGAAAGGATCGACGCCTGCGCTCGACTCGTTCCGCCGCGACGCGATGCTGTTCACGCAGGCCTACTCGCACGTCCCGCTCACGCTTCCTTCTCACGCCTCGCTCTTCACCGGCGAACTGCCGTACGTGCACGGCGTGCGGAACAACCTCGGCTACACGCTGGCGGAGACGCATCCGTCGCTCGCGTCCAGGCTGAAAGCAAAAGGGTACGAAACCGGCGCCGCCGTATCGTCGTTCGTCCTGCGGAAAGACACCGGCATCGCCGCCGGATTCGACTTCTTCGACGACTACATGACGCATTCGCCGCTCGAGACGGCAACCTCGTGGCAGCGCGACGGCGAGATCTCACGCCAGGCGCTCGCGAAGTGGCTCGACGGCACGCGCGGCAGGAACGTGTTCGGCTTCCTTCATCTATACGAGCCTCACAGCCCGTACTCGCCGCCCGCGCCGTACTCGAAAGGCGCTGACCGGTACGACGGCGAGATCTCGTACGCGGACGCGATCGTCGGCCGCTTCCTCGACGATCTGAAGAAACGCGGCCTCTACGACGACGCGCTGATCATCGTTCTTTCCGATCACGGCGAAGGGCTCGGCGACCATGGCGAGCCGGAGCACGGCATCTTCCTTTACCGCGAAGCGATTCACGTTCCGCTGCTGGTCAAGCTCCCGGGCCAGCAGCGGAAAGGAGAAACGATCGAGCGCGTCGTCGGACTCACCGACGTCTTCCCGACGGTGGCGCAAGTGACGGGCGAACAGCGCGACGCCGCGAAACCAGGCCTTCTCGCCGCGCCGGCAGCGCAGCGCGCCGTCTACAGCGAAAGCTACTTCCCGCGGTTGCAGTACGGATGGAGCGAGCTCACGTCGATGATCGACGGCCGCGTTCACTACATCGACGCGCCGCGCGTGGAGCTCTATCGTCACCCGACAGACGCCGCCGAGCGGCAGAACGTCGCCGAGCAGAGCCGCCGCGAAGTGGCCGCGTTCCGCCAGGAGCTGCGCGCCATCGAGGCCGCACACCCGTTCTCGCAGCCGCAGCTCGCCGATCCTGAAGACGCCGCGAAGCTCGCGGCCCTCGGCTATGTCGGCTCCACCGTTTCCGCGACGGGTCCGCTGCCCGATCCGAAAGACAAGCTCGACGTCCTTCGCACGTTCGGCGCGGCGAACGACGAATTCCGCGCCGGCCGTCACGCCCAGGCCGCGGCGATGATGGAAAAGGTCATGCGGGAGAACCCCGATTTCGTCGGCGGCTGGGGCCTGCTCGCACAGTCGTACCGGGAGCTCGGGCAGAAAGAGCGCGCGCTTCAGACCTTGCGCACGCAGATGAATCACTCGCCCGGCAACGCACAGACCGCGATCGCCATCGCCGAGCTCCTGCTCGAGATGCGACGCTATCCTGAAGCGCGCGAGCACGCGCTGCTCGCGCAGAAAGGCGGCGGCGCGTTCGTGCACGAGACGTTGGCGATGATCGCGCTGGGCGAACGGGACGTCGCCACGGCCGAGCGTGAGGTGAACGTGAGTCTCGCCGCCGAGCCCGATCGCATTCAGGCGCTCATGCTTCTTTCGGAGGTGCGACGATCGCAGCAGCGGTTCGGAGAAGAGCTCGCGCTACTGGAAAAAGCGAAAGACGTCACGCGGCGCCGGCAGCTGCCGCCGATTCGCGATCTCGACTTCCGCCGCGGCGAGGCGCTGCTGCGCGCGCAGAGGGTGCCGGAAGCGGAGCAGGCGTTCCGCGCGGAGACCGGCGCGTTCGCGAACAACCTCGGTGCCTGGGCCAATTTATCGCTCGTCGTTGCGGCGCAAGGGCGGAGGGAGGAAGCGCGAGGGCTGCTTGATGAGATGATGCGGCGCAACCCGGGTCGTCCCGCGGCGGCGCTCGCGGCCGAGGCTCTCGCAGCGATGGGAGATGAAGCGGGCGCGAGAGAGCTCAGGGGGCGGACGGGGCGTTGAAATGGCGGTGCTGGTTCGCGGAAAATTGGAGCGCTTCTCCAAAACATTGGACAAAGCAAATCGCGCACTTATACTAACCGCCGCATTATCAACAACTTCGAACTTTGGCATCCCGGCCTGTCGCCTGCACTAATGGGTTGCCAAGCAGTTGCAGTAGGTCGTATGGTTCCCGCCGTTTTTTTTCACAAACTTGGAGGAGGTTGAATGAAGCTAGTCAAACGTAGTTTTGTGGCTTTCGCGGCGTTGTTGCTCGTCGCGATGCCAATTTTTGCCCAGTCGACCGTGGGCATGATGACCGGAACGGTCATCATGGACAACGCGCCGCTGCCGGGCGTGACCGTGACGATTTCGTCGCCGTCATTGCAGGGCACGCGCGTCGCCTACACGGACGTCAACGGCAATTACAATTTTGCAGCGCTCCCGCCGGGCGACTACACCGTGAATTTCACGATGGAGTCGATGCAGCCCGTCACGACGACGACGCGCGTTTCTCTCGGTGGTACTGCCCGTGCCAACGCGACGATGCGTATGTCGGCGGTCGCTGAGTCGATCACCGTCACGGCCGCCGCGCCGGCGGTTCTCGAGACGACGGAAGTTCAGACGAACATCCAGTCGGACCTGATTGAAGAGCTCCCGATCGGCCGCACGATTCAGGCGACGATCACGCTCGCACCGGGTGTCACCAACAACGGTCCTGGCGGCGCGCTCGTCGTTGGCGGTGGTTACGCCTACGACACGCTGTACGTCATCAACGGTGCGGTGACCAACGAGAACCTCCGCGGTCAGACCGACGACCTCTTCATCGAGGACGCGATCCAGGAAACGACCGTCATGACCGGTGGCATCTCGGCCGAATTCGGCCGTTTCACCGGTGGTGTGGTCTCCGCGATCACGAAGTCGGGTGGTAACGAATTCAGCGGATCGTTCCGCGACAGCTTGACGAACCCGTCGTGGGACGAAGTCTCCGCAGCGGGCGAACAGCAGCAGAAGAGCGTCATCAACCAGACGTTCGAAGCAACGCTCGGCGGCCGCATCATCCGCGACCGTCTGTGGTTCTTCCTCGCCGGCCGTCAGGCCGAAACCGACACCCCGGGCTTCTACCTGAACGGTGGCGCTCTCTCGACCCCGGTTGCCCGCCCCACGACGGTCGTCACCGACGAACGTTACGAAGCGAAGCTCACCGGCCAGATCACCCCGCGCCACACCCTCGTCGGCTCTTACCTCAGCTACGAAGTCGACCAGACGCCGCACTGCGCGTTTGGCTGCTGGGATGAGAACACCCTCGACATCAATGGTCGTCAGCTTCCCCGCGAAATGATGACCGCCAACTACAACGGCCTGCTCACCGACAACTTCGTCGTTCAGGCTGGCTACTCGACCCGTAACCTGATTTTCCAGGGTTCGGGTGGCGACCACATCCCGACCACCAACGATCCGGCCGACCTCGCGCGCGGCACCTGGGCGTACGACTTCGCGTCGGGCGCCGGTGGCGCCTGGGGCGCTCCGATCTTCTGCGGTGTCTGCACGCCGGAAGAGCGTGAGAACGAAGCGTACTCGCTCAAAGGTACGTACTACCTCGCGACGCGTGCGCTCGGTACCCACAACATCGTCGGCGGCTACGAGAACTTCGCCGAATCGCGTTTCGCCAACAACTACCAGTCGGGCTCGAACTACGACGTCTACATCTATTACAACGCGCCGGAGTACGAAGCTGACGGTACGTTCCGTCCGATCATCTCCCCGGGCGACGTCCTGAACTGGGTTCCGATCCAGATCCTCTCGCAGGGCTCGGACTTCCGCACGGACTCGATCTTCATCAACGACAAGTGGGACTTCAACCAGCGGATGAGCTTCAACCTCGGCGTT
>DASVUA010000755.1:0-2356 GCA_036387295.1 Thermoanaerobaculia bacterium
CGCAATGCCGACGCGATTCAGGAGCCGCTCATCGTGATGCGCGGCGATCGCTACTGCATCCCGGTCCGCAGCGATCACCGCAACGCCGTCACCGGCATCCTGCACGAGCGCTCCGGCAGCGGCGCATCGTTCTTCATCGAGCCGATGGCGGCGATCGAGTTGAACAACGATCTCGCCGATCTGCTCATCCAGGAGCGCGAAGAGATCGTGAAGATCATGCGCTTCGTCTCGCAGACGATCTTCGACTTTCATGACGAGATCCTCGACGCGACCGCGATCGCGGGCGAGCTCGACGCGCTGCAGGCGTGCGCGATCTTTCACGACACGATCCGCGGCACGCGTCCGTCGTTCTCCGCCGACCGCGAGCTGCACATCATCGAAGGACGCCATCCGCTGCTCGACGAGCGTCTCGCCTCGCTGCGCGAAGAAGCGTTCGGAGAAGAGCCGAGCGGACGAAAGGTCATTCCGCTGACGATCGATCTCACCGGCGACTCGTCGGCCCTCGTCGTCTCGGGCCCGAACGCCGGCGGCAAGACGGTGTCGCTGAAAACCGCGGGGCTGCTCGTGGCGATGGGAATGAGCGGCCTTCCGGTTCCGGCGGTCGAAGGGACGGTCCTGCCGTGCGTCGACGCGCTGCACGTCCTCATCGGCGACGACCAGAGCGTGCTCGAACATCTCTCCACATTCTCCGCATACCTCACGCGCCTCAAGCGCGTGCTGGAGCGTGCGACGCCGCAGTCGCTCGTGCTGCTCGACGAGCTCGGCTCCGGCACCGACCCCGAGGAAGGCTCGGCGATCGCCGCGTCCGTGATCGAACACCTCCTCGGCACCGGTGCGCTACTGATCGTCACCACACACCTTTCTGCGTTGAAGAGCTTCGCGGTCAACGACGCGCGCATCGTGAATGCCTCGATGGAGTTCGACTCCGCAACCGGACAGCCGACGTATCGCCTCATCAGCGGCATCCCGGGACGCTCGCGCGCCATCGAGACGGCGAAAATCGTCGGCCTCCCCGCTTCGGTCATCGCCGCCGCGCGCGAGCGCCTCGGCGAGCGATACGGCGAGACCGATCATCTGCTCGCCACGCTGCAGCAGCGCATGTCGGAGATCGTGGCGCAGCAGGACGAGCTGAAAGTACTGCAGCGCGAGCTCGAAGGCGAACGCCGCGTGATGCAGGAGAAAATCGATGCGCTCGAGAAAGAGCGGACGCGCCTCGGCACCACCTACCGTGAAGAGCTCGAGCGCTTGCGCGACGACATCTCGCGTCAGGTGACGAACGAGATCAAAAACCTGCGCGACATGGATCGCGCGGCGCGCGCCTCCCTCAACGCGAACGAAGTCCTCCGCACCATCACCCGGCCGGTCGACAAGGCGATGGAGTTCATCCCCGCCGAACAGCGCGAGATCCGCGTGGGCGACAAGGCCGAGCATCGCAAGTTCAAAGTCGTCGGCGAAGTCACCGCCATCGACGGCGACAAGGTCTCAATGATCGTGAGCGGCCGCAAAGTCACGATGGACAAACGCGATCTGGTGCCGAAAGGCGCTCCTCCCCCCGCGAAGCCAGCGACGCCGCGTCAGCGCGAAACGAAGTCCTCCGGCGACGTCGCGGTCGTCGTTTCCGCCGAGCTCAATCTGATCGGCCAGCGCGTCGAAGAAGCCATCGACGAGTCCGACCGCTTTCTCGACCGCGCGCTGCTCGAAGGAAAGCAGGCCGTGCGCATCATTCACGGCTTCGGAACCGGCACACTGCGCAAGGCGCTGCGCGACCACCTCCGCAAACATCCGGCGGTGAAGTCGTGGCGTGCCGGCGCCGAGAATGAAGGCGGCGACGGTGCAACGATCGCGGTGCTCGATGAGTAAGAGAAGCGACGAAGGCTTCCCCGTCATCTCCTCCCGTCGGAGTCAAGCGTGGCCTTCGTAGACCTCAACGACCGGATCATCGCGGACGTGCGCCACGCCGCCGACATCGTCGACTTTGTGCAGCAGGTCACGCCGCTGAAGCTCGCCGGGAAGAGCTACAAAGGGCTCTGCCCCTTCCATCGCGAGAAATCGCCGTCGTTTCACGTCGACCGCGACAAGGGGCTGTTTTACTGCTTCGGCTGCGGCACCGGCGGCGACGTCTTCAAGTTCCTCACGCTCACCGAGCGCTTCACCTTCCCCGAAGCAGTCGAGCACGTTGCGGGACGCTACGGAATCGAGCTGCCGCGCAAGAAAAAGTCGCAGAAAGACAACGACAAAGACGATCTCTACGAAGTGATGGACGACGCATCGGAGGCCTTTCATCAGGCTCTTCACTGGACGCCCAACGCTGCCGACGAATATCTGAAACAGCGTCACGTGGCGAAAGAGATCGTCA
>DASVUA010000756.1:0-1953 GCA_036387295.1 Thermoanaerobaculia bacterium
TCGACCGAGCGGATGCATTCCTCGATGTGCTCGATCTCGTTGAGCGTGTGAATGATGGCAGTGACAGGCGGGCGCGGCATGACGCGGTGATTCTAAGATGGGCGATGCTCCGCACGACGTTCATCGCGGCGCGGCGTCACGCGGCGGCTAGAGCGTGTAGTTCTTTTCGAGCAGCACGCGCGCTCGGCGATCGCGCAGGTTGCGGATCTGCGATTCGATGTCGCGCTCGAACGGGATTTTGCGGTGGCTCGCGTACACCGGCGCGTCGACGGTGATTTTCTTCAGCTCTTCACCGAATGTGTGCGGCGTGAGGTGCGCGGTCTCGTCGGCGAGCGCCTGCTGATCGTTCGGAAACGACGCCTCGGTGACGACGGCGACGACGTTGTCCATCTTGTTCGTCCGCTTCCAGATTTCCGAGGTCGGGCCGGTGTCGCCGGTGAACACGATCGACTGGCCGCCCATCTCGAGCAGGACACCCGAGGCAGGAATCTGATGATCGACGTTCACGGCGGTGATTCCGATGTCGTTGTAGACGACCCGCTTGCCGGGGATGAGGGGGCGGTAGTGCACGGCCGGCTTGCCGGTGGCGGGGGCGATGATGTCGGAAAAATCGGGCCAGACGACGCCGTTGAAGACGTCGCGTGCGAGCAGGTCCATCACCTCGCGTGACGCGAAGATCGTGAGACCGCCGGTGGCTTGCGCGAAGCGGTTGTGGATCAGATGCGGGAGATCGCGGATGTGATCCGCATGCGGATGGGTGATGAAAACCGCCTGGACACGGGCCTGCTGCGCGAAGGAGAGCTTCGAGGTAAGAGTGCCGGCATCAACCGCGAACCAGTCGTCGATCAGGTACCCGGTCAGATTATGTTCTGCATCCGACGCCCCGTAGGCGCCGAGCACCTTCAGCCGCATCTCCCGTCCTTCGCTTCCAGCTTTCCGTATGGAGACAGGCGCCTATTGTTACAGCGGCGGCAGATGAAGTCCAGCAACGTGACCGTTCTCACCGCGCGCTCTTCACGCACTTTTCGCACCATCGCACGAAATGGTCGTGGGAGAATCCGCACCTCAGCCGCCTCACCACTCACCGATACGAGGTCTTCCGATGCGATTCCGTGCACGTCGTGCGTCCGTTGTACTGCTGACTTTTCTCCTCGCGGTCACGCCATCCTTCGCCAACTCCACCGCTCATCCTCTCGGCACGAGCAACCTTTCGCAGGACTGGTCGAGCAACGCGCTGATCACCGCGAACGACAACTGGAGCACCGTGCCGAGCATCGAGGGCTTTTTAGGCGACCGTGCCGCGTCCGGAACGACGGCCGACATCGATCCGCAAACCGTGCTCGATCCGCTGACCACGATCGACGTCATCGCGAACCAGACTAATCCGAACACGAACACCTCGGGCGGAGTCGCGGAGTTTCACTCGACGCTCCAGGCGGCACCTGCGTCCACGAATCCCACCATCGCGCTGCAGGGCTCAGGCACCGCGGATCACCCGAACATCATCCTGTATCTGAATACGAGTGGCCGGATGAGCGTCAACGTCGCCTACACGCTGCGCGACATCGACTGCTCGAGCGACAACGCCGCGCAGCAGGTCGCGCTTCAGTACCGGGTCGGAAACAGCGGCAACTTCACGAACCTCGCGGCCGGATATGTTGCCGACGCGACGACCGGCCCGACCCTCTGCACCGCCACCACGCCGGTCAGCGTGACCTTGCCCGCGGCGGCGAACAACCAGCCGGAGGTGCAGGTCCGGATCATCACCTCCAACGCGGGCGGAAACGACGAGTGGGTCGGCATCGACGACATCGTCGTCAGCTCCAGCGCCGCCGCAACCACGCTCTCCATCGATGACGTCTCGCACAGCGAAGGCAACGGCGGCGCGACGCAGTACGACTTCACGGTGAGCCTCTCGGCGCCGGCCGGAGCGGGCGGCGTGACGTTCGACAT
>DASVUA010000757.1:0-1978 GCA_036387295.1 Thermoanaerobaculia bacterium
ACCAATTCGTCGTATCGCCGGACCGCTTCATCGAGCGCGATCACGATTACCCGCGCCCGCTCCACGCATGGGACGCCCCGGTCCGCGCGGATCTCGCCGCTGGTCCACCGCGCGACGCTGATTTTTCACTCGACACCACGCCGGTGCTGCATTCCGTGACCGACTATTGGGACGAGCACCTCCAGGTGATTCGCGTGCTCGGCGACTCCATGACTCCGGAGCTCCAGAACGGGTGGAAGGTGCTGGTCGACACGAACGCAACTACCCCGGTGGAAGGTGCGCTCGTGGCCGTGTATCTGATGTACGAAGGTGGCGTCATCGGCCGATGGCACAACACACCCACCGGGCCGGTTCTGCGTAAGAGCAATCCACACTATCCGCCGGTACGACTCCCCTCTCAACCAGACGAGTGGAAGCTGTGGGGCACGGTGACGCGGGTCGTCGACGCGCCGATCTCGTCCCCACCCGTCTGACGGTGAACTGCCGTTGACGCGGCGCCTACTTCATCGTCCCGAGAATCTCCTGCGCGAGCCGATGATGTTCGTGCAGCACCGGGAGCGTTTTCGCCGCCCATGCTTTGAGGTCCGCGTCGCTCGCCTCGGCGGCAGCGGACTCGAACGCCGCGACGGCGGCGGCGTGGTCTTCCACCATCGCCTGCATGTACGTCCGGTCGAGCTCCGGGCCGGCGAGCGTGGCGAGCTTCGTGTCGAGCTCCTTGTGCTTCTGATCGAGGTCGGCCGGAGGGTCGATCCCCTTCTGCGCGGCGAGCGTGGTCAGCTCCTGATTGGAGCGATTGTGGTCGGTGATCATTCTCTGTGCGAAGGCCCGCACTTCGGCCGTCTGCGCCCGGTTGGACACATTCGTCGCGAGCTGCACCTCGGCCATGCCCATGCGCGCGGCGGTCTCGACGAAGTTGCGGTCGCCGGACGTGATCGCCGCCGGCGGCGGCGGCGAGGCTTCGCCGGCGGGCGACGTGATGGTGGTGGCGGTGGTAGTCGTCGCAGTGACGGCAGCCGTGTCCGACTGCGTGTGTTCCGTGGGACCGCAGGCGGCAAGGACGAGCAGGGGAAATGCGAGGAGACGTTTCATGCGCAATGGGAAAGCGCAATTCGCGCCAGCGCGTCCGCGCCGGCCGTTCGTTTCACATCACTGTGCGCGCGATCAGAACCAACCCCGTTCCGACAGCCGCGACGCCGATCGCGCGTGCGGCAAGCTTGCCGGACGGCGCGACCCGTTCGAGCGTCATGGCCGCGGTGACGATGGCCATCGCACGCAGGTCCATGACTCCGAGCACGAGCAGAATCGCGGTCAGGCCGGCGCTGCAACGCAGACAATGAAGACCGAGGCGCAAGCCGTAACGCCAGGCAGTGCGAGCGTCGGCGCGCAACGAATCGCGACGGCGCGGCAATTCGCGGCAGCACGCGAGGTGATGCGCTTTCCACGCGCTGAATTGCAGTGCGCCGCCAATGAGCACAACGACGCCGGCGGCCAACGGCACGGCTCGCGCCAACGACGGACGCTGCATCTCGACGGTCGCCAGCGCGCTTCCCAATGGAAAGACGGCCATTCCGAACAGCATCCAGACGAAGAAGTACGCCAGGCCCACGAGCGCCGTCAGCCAGCCGAGGCGCGGCTCGCGTGTGCTGTCGACGGCCTGGCGATAGCGCGATAGTGCGGGCACCAGCGCCGGCAGCATCATGGCCAGCATCATCACCAGCCACATGCCGAGAAACGACGCCGCGGCGGCAGGCCAGCTCTGTCCCGGCATGAGCATCCATGCCATCGACATCGACCAGCCGCCGGGCATCGGCATCCCGCCATGCGCGGACATCGAGCCGCACCAGACGACGGTCGCGACAGCGCTGCCGGCGAAAAGGAGCGCCGACGTGCCGAGAAACAGTCGGTCAGAAACCCGCTCGTAAACCATGTGCGTGAAATCTCCGAGGAACGACGGGAGGCCTCCGGCGGCCGGGCCGCG
>DASVUA010000758.1:0-6072 GCA_036387295.1 Thermoanaerobaculia bacterium
CCCGCCGCTCCACTTAGTCGCACTCCACCCCGCGGGCTTTAGAACGACGGTTCGACCGAATCGGCGGCGGCTTCGGCGCGGTCCTGTTCGAGCCGGGCGAGGCGGGCGCGGAGCTCAGTGACCTCGGTGCCGAGGCGCGCGAGGTCTTCGCGGACGGCTTCGCGGGCGATCTCCTGCAGCCGCGCGGTCAGCTTGCCGAACTGGTCGGATTGAAACTGCGTGAGCCGGTTGAGCGGCTCGCCAAACACCTCTTTGAACAGCGATTCGAAATCCTGAGCCATAGCGCCAGACGGCCGTGCGAAAATCGCGCCGCTCCGATGGACATTCGCACGTTCCACGATTTCTGGCCGTACTACGTCCGTGCGCACGCGCTGCCGCGCACCCGCACGCTGCACGCCATCGGCTCCACGCTCGCGCTCATCTGCATCGCGCTCGGCATCTTCACGAATCGCTGGTTCTTCCTCGGCGCGCCGCTCATCGGCTACGCATTCGCCTGGTACGGCCACTTCTTCGTCGAGCACAACAAACCGGCCACATTCGGTCACCCGTTCTACTCGCTGGCGGCCGATTACGTGATGTTGTGGAAGACGGTCACCGGGAAAATGGACGCGGAAGTGGCGCGTCATGCGCGCTGATATCATCCCCCGCCATGGCATTGCTCGAAGGAAAAACAGGCATCGTATTCGGCGTCGCGAACAAGCGCTCGATCGCGTGGGCGATCGCGCAGGCGCTCTCGCGCGAAGGGATGAAACTCGCGTTCACGTATCAGGGTGAGCGGCTGAAAGACGGCGTCGAAGCGCTCAGCAGCACGCTTCCCGGCTCGCTGCTCCTGCCATGCGACGTGACGAACGATGCGGACATCGACGCCGTGTACGCGGCGATCGACAAGGAGTGGGGGCAGCTCGATGCCGTCCTGCACTCGGTGGCATTCGCTCCTCGCGAAGACCTCGAAGGGGAGTTCGTGAAGACCTCGCGCGACGGCTTCAAGCTCGCGCACGACATCTCGGCCTACTCGCTCGTCGCGGTGACGCGCGCCGCGTTGCCGCTGTTTGAGAAAAGCGGCGGCGGCTCGGTGCTGACGATGTCGTACCACGGCGCCGTGAAAGCGGTCGAAGGCTACAACCTCATGGGCGTCGCGAAAGCGTCGCTGGAGTCGAGCATGCGCTACCTCGCCGCAAACCTCGGCCCGCGTAACGTCCGCGTGAACGCGCTCTCGGCCGGCCCGGTGAACACGCTCGCCGCGCGCGGCATCAAAGGCTTCACCACGATGCTCAAGCACCACGCCGAGAAAGCGCCGCTGCGCCGCAACGTCGAGCTCGAGGAAGTCGGCAACGCCGGCATGTTCCTCCTCTCCCCCTGGTCTTCCGGCATCACGGGCGAAGTGACGTATGTCGATTGCGGCTACAACATCGTGGGATTGTGAGGCGCTCAGGCGCTCAGGCGCTTAGGCGCGGAGGCGCTTAGGCGCGTGGGTGCTGCATTGCGTGTTGCACGCGCTGCGAGACTTCCTCAGATCGCTGACTGATGGGGCGATCGCCTCGGCCATGGCTCAGGCGAGAAATCACCCAGGCGCCTCTGCGCCTGAGCGCCTAAGCGCCTCCGTCCTGACGTAGCGCTACGTCTTCGGCTCGTGCTTTTTGGCCGGATCGTCTGGCGGAAAATCGACGTCGGTGCGAATGCCGACGCGCTTCGGCGCACGGCGGCCGGGGTAGCCGCTGGGGCGTCCGGAGCTCTGTCCGTTCGTGCTGTGGCCGGCCGCGCCGCCATCCCAGAAGCCTTTGTCCTTCACGTGTTCCCGAGGATTACCTGCCATTTTTTATATGTCCAGCCTAAATCGTTGAGAATCAAGAAGTTTGGCACTGCAATCGCAGTACAAATAACCGTCAAACAGGAGGATATTTGATGGTTGACAATGTGAATCCTACCACCCAGTTTCACCCGTACGTCGCACCGGATGCGGTTCCGCAGACCGGCAATGCGCCGACGAACAACACCGGGATCGGCGGCATGATCACCGGCATGATGAGCAAGATCAATGCGGGGTCTGTGAAGAACGCCCGCGGGTTTGCGCAGAACAACAGCGGTCTGGTCCTCGGCGGCCTCGCCGCGCTGGTCATCGGCGCTGGCCTGATGCGGAATCG
Organism: Thermoanaerobaculia bacterium; assembly: GCA_036387295.1. Lineage (GTDB taxonomy): Bacteria > Acidobacteriota > Thermoanaerobaculia > Gp7-AA8 > Gp7-AA8 > QHVT01. The sequence continues at coordinate 2,142 of DASVUA010000758.1, forward strand.
CTCGGCAAAGCGCGGTTGATGAACCGCGAACGGCGGGCGCGGTTCGCGCTCGCCGTTCTCATTGAGAGTGGCCGGCGAAGTGGATCTCGATCCTGTTCCCGTCGATTTGTCCCTGCACCCACACCGTGGCCTCCGTCCCCTCGAGACCGGTCGCCCTTCCAGTCCCCGTCAGCACGAAGACGCTTCCCGTTCGCGCCATCGACCCGGTCATCGTCCCTTCCGCGGTCGTTTCGTTGAACGTCCCTGACGCCGCGTCGACGATATGCAGCGCCGCCCCTTCGGCTGCATTCTCCGCAAACGTCTGCGCGATGACGCGCGAGCGATACCGCCGCGCCGACGTCAGCTCGCGTGACGAATCGATCAGCAGCAACTCGATCAGTCCAAAGTAGAGGACCGCGAGAATCATTGCGACCGCGAGAGCGAATCCTCGCTCATTACGGCTTCGGCGGCTCTGCATAGGCCCTCGGTTGCAGAATCTGATCGATCGAAACTCGCCCGTTCTCATCGCTCGCCCTGATCCGCACGCCCCACGGCCGCCCGGGAAACTTCACCGCATCGACTTCGAGCCTGTTGAAATCCGGGGGCAGGCCGCGAGCCGTCCACCGGTCCGTCAGCATGGTCGACGTGTAGGCATAACGACGCACCACGCCCGGCTGGTTGAAGTCCCACACAATCGTCTGGATGGTTTTGGTGGGCATGATGAGCGTGTCGACGATCAACGTCTTCTCGTCGTTCTTGAACCCTTCGAACTTGCTCTTGTACGGGCCGGTGCCGGCGACCACCGCATCGAGCACATCCCTCCGCATGCGTGCGATCACCGCGGTGACCTGCGGATGCCGCATGTAGTTCACCGGCAGACGCTTTTCCCATTTGCGCATTTCGGCGGTGAGCACGAAGAAGATGGCCAGGACGGCGCCGAACACCACCATCATCACCATCACTTCCATGAGGGTGTAGCCGCGCTCGTTCACCACAGACGTGTGCCTCCGGTGTCGACGCGCACGAGCATCAGCCGCGCAACGCGCGCGCGGTTGCGCCACCAGATGGTCATCGTCATGTTCTTCACGTCCGGTTTCACTTCCACCACGGTGATCTCGATCTCGTACGGCGCGAGTGGAGCGAGCATCGTTTTGTCGCTCATGAAATCGATGTCCGGCTTCACGTGGTCATATCCGAGGCGGCGCCGATACTCCGCTTCGTTGGCCAGCGCCTGGTACGCGATCATGATCTCGCTCGCCTGCTCGAGGCGGCGGTTGCGCTCGAGAAATGCCGTGAACGACACCGTGATCACGAACGTGAGGATCAGCAGCGCCGCAAGCACCTCGGGCAGCGAAAAGCCCCGTTGGCCGCGCATCCCGGCATTGTAGTGGGGCGTTTGGTATTCTCCGCGCCGCGATGACCGGCCCCTCCGAAAGACCAATGAAACTGAGGTTTGCGCCCTCTCCGACCGGCTTTCTCCACGTCGGCGGCGCGCGCACCGCGATCTTCAATCTTCTCCACGCGCGGCGTCACGGCGGCACGATGCTGCTGCGCATCGAAGACACCGACGTCGAGCGCTCGAAGCAGCATCACGCCGAACAGATCGTCAGTTCGCTGCAATGGCTCGGCATCGATTGGGACGAGGGTCCGATTTACCAGAGCGACCGGCTCGAACGGTACCGCGATCGCGCCGAAGAGCTGGTGGTGAACGCGAAAGCGTACCGCTGCTACTGCACTGTCGAAGAGCTCGAAGCAGATCGCGCCGCCGCCGAAAAGACCGGCGACGGGTACCGCTACTCCGGCCGCTGCCGGCGCCGCGCCGAAGCAGGCGAGGCGCAGCCGGACGACGCGCCGCACGTGATTCGCTGCAAGGTCGAAGCGGGGCCGATCGAATTTCACGACCTCATTCGCGGCGACGTACGCTTCGAAGGGGAGTTGATCGACGACTTCGTGCTGATCCGCTCCGACGGCAATCCGACGTACCACCTTTCGGTCGTCGTCGATGACGTCGACATGAACATCACGCACGTCGCGCGCGGCGACGATCACCTTTCGAACACGCCGAAGCACATCGTGCTGTTTCGCGCGTTCAACGCGGCCATTCCGGTGTTCGCACATCTGCCTCTCATCCTCGGCAGCGATCGCAAACGCCTCTCGAAACGAAGCGGCGCCACGTCGGCCGAGGAGTATCGCGACCTCGGCATCGTCCCGGCCGCGCTGTTCAACTTCCTCACGCTGCTCGGCTGGAATCCGGGCGGCGATCGCGAACTCATCTCGCACGAGGAAGCCGCGCAGGTGTTCGATCTCAGCGACGTGAACAAAGCGCCGGCGGTGTTCGACGCTGAGAAGCTGCTCTGGATGAACGGCCAGTATCTGATGCGCATGAGCGCTGACGAGATCTACCCGCATCTCGTTCCGTTTCTCGGTGCGGAGCCTCGTTCGCTCGACGAACTGCGCGCGGTGATCGATCTGAACAAAACCCGCGCACGCACGCTGCGCGAGCTCGCCGAGTTGCTCGTGCCTTACACGATCGACGACGAGGCGCTCGAGTACGAGCCCGACGCGGTGAAGAAGCACATCAAAGGCGACGAGCTCGCGTCGCGCCTCAGTGAGTTGCATGAAGCGCTCGGCAGCACGGAACCGTTCGACGTCACCACCACAGAAGCGGCGCTGCGTGCGCTCGCGGAATCACGCGGTGTTTCGGCCGGCAAGCTCATTCATCCGCTGCGCCTCGCGCTCACCGGCCGCGGGTCGTCGCCGCCGGTCTTCGACGTGGCGGTGGTGCTGGGGAAAGAGCGCTCGCTTCGTCGCTTGCAGCAACTGATTGAGCGGATTCCAGCGCTGATGTCGTGAGCGTGCGCGCGCGGCGCGAACGGAGTGACGGGGCCGGCGGGCTGAGAGCCCGCCGCTCCACTGGGGACGCGACGAATCACGTTCAACGCGCGCCTTACGAGTGCGGTTTCGGCTTGATGAGGTGAATCAGGTAGCCGAGCACGAACACGCCGGAGGTGATCCAGTGCGCCCAGGCCATCACATCTCGCATCGTGTCGTTCGTGGCGATCTGCAACAGATACGCGGAGAGGGCCATGGGGACGATGAGGGCCATCTGCGCGATTCCGGTTTTCACGTTCGAGCCGTCGCCGAAGCGGTACTTCGGGACCATGTGATTGCTGAAGGTCCAGCCGAGGAGAAACAAGAGGGCAGGGGCGACGACGACGTGCGCCGCGAGCATGTACGGCTGCATCGGATGATTGGCGACCGCAAACTCGTCGTCGCTTTTCATGAAGTACTTCATCACGGCGAACACGACTCCCGTGATCGCCGTGAGGGCGACCGCGAGGTGCAGCCAGATGAGTTGCGTACGGCTCATTTCCCGCCGAGGACGTGATGCAGCGCGAGCACTTTACGCGATGCGTTCACGATCGCGTGGCCGGTGAGACTCGCGCCCGACATTGGACGGATCGCGCGCTTGAGCGACAGGTCGTCGTCGAGCTTGCGGCCTTTGAACTGATCGACCCAGCGCTGCTTCGGAAAGTAGTCGGGCGGCTCGTCGAACGAAAGGATCTCGATCTTTTCGACCGTCCCGTTCGCGCGCACCACGACCATCACCGTTTCGGGCAGCGTGCGGACGCGATGCGTATCGAAGTACGCGTAGCCGTGGAGTACGCCGGCAGCATTGCTGCCGGCGTAGCGGACGATCATCCGGTCGGAAAAGTCGACGCCGCTCTCCTTCTTCGCCGCCTTCAACTGCTCGGGCGTGAGAAAGAGCGCCTGCCGCGTCACCTTCGTGCCGGCCGGAAATGCGCCCGCGAGCGCCTGCTGCTGCGTCATGAGGACGCGCGCCTGCGCCGCGGACGCGATGATCGAGAACGCGATCAGAAGATGTAACCGAGAGCGATGTTCCACTGGTTGAGGCCCGTGTTTGCTTCGTTTTCGACCTTCTGCCAGTCGA